>DATNIV010000143.1:0-4317 GCA_035604255.1 Telmatospirillum sp.
GCCGCTTCGATGGTGGCATTCAGCGCCAGCAGATTGGTTTGACTGGCGATATTGTTGATCAGATTGACCACGTCGCCGATTCGTTGCGCGCCGTCCTGCAATCCGGCGATCAATTCGTTCGTCAATTGCGCTTCCTCGGACGCTTCGGTGGCGATTTGGGTGGATTTAGCCACTTGTTGCGAAATTTCGGTGATCGATGCCGTCAGTTCCTCGGCCGCCGAGGACACTGTTTGCACGTTGGATGAGGCAAGCTCCGCCGCCGTCGCGGCGCTGGTTGCCCGCTCGGAGGTCCGTTCGGCGACAGCGGACATCGAACGCGAAACCTCGCGCATTTCGGTGACCGCAGTGACCACCGTATCGATGGTGCCGCCAATGTCTCGATTAAAAGCGATGGTGAGTTGTTTGACCTTTTGCGCCCGGTCTTCCTTGGCGCGCTTTTCTTCATCAAGCAGCGCTTGCTCCTCGCGGCGACGATGCAGGCGTTCTTTCCACACCTCCAATGCTTTCGCCATGGCGCCGATTTCGTCGGCCCGGTTCTTGTGCCGGATTTCGAAATCCAAACGGTCTTCGACCAGATCCCCCATCATTTTGACGATGTCTTTGGCCGGTCGTGCGATCGTACCGCCGACCTTTTGGGTGATGATGCCGACGCAAATCAGAAAGACCAGCAGGAAGCTCCCGGTTAACAGCGCCTGATGCCGAAAATCCTCGTGCAGATCGTCAAGATAGACGCCTGTTCCGATCACCGCATTCCACGACGGCAGGGGGGCGGCATAAGACAGTTTGGGCTGTGGCGTGGGCGAACCCGCCTTTGGCCAGTCATAGCGAAGAAATCCTCCCCCGGATTTGCCGGCCTCGATCAGGGCGCGGACCACGAAGATCCCTTTCGGATCCTGAAGCGCCGAGCTGTCCTTGCCGATCAGGCTGCGAATGGGATGGACCAGAAAGGTCCCGTCATTGCCGAGGATGAAGATATATTGGCCTTCCCGGTAAAGCATCGCGGAAATGAGACGGTCCGTTTCCTTGAGGGCTGCCGCTTGATCGAGTTCTCCGTTCTTGACGCGTTGCTCGACATGGCTCGCGATATCCGACGCGATTTCGGTGATATCTTTGAGTTTTCCCTTACGTTCCTCAAGTCGGGTGTCCCACAGCATATCCAGGCTGAGGACGCCCCAAGCGAGAAGCGCCAGAACCGAAATCGCCATAATCAGCAGGACTTTGGTGTTGATTTTCATATTCGCGAGCATGATCCCCCCAGTCCAACCGCCATGTGGAGGCAATCATAGCGTTAAATATCCATAGTAGAATAACCCATTTTCGACATGAGAGGTTCTGCACCCTCACGGCGGACAGACGTCTTCTGTCTTGAAAATCAAATCAGTCCATTCGAGCGGAAGCTGAAACAACCACTTTTGCCAATCACCAGATGGTCATAGAGAATAATGCCGATGGGCCCGGCTGCGTCGCGGATGCGTCCGGTCATTTCGATATCGGCCTGGCTGGGAGCGGGGTCCCCCGACGGGTGGTTGTGGACCATGATGATGGCGCTGGCGTTCAGTTCCAAAGCCCGTTTGACCACCTCGCGGGGGTAGACCGGCGTGTGGTCGATGGTTCCCTTTTGCTGAGCCTCGTCGGCGATCAGTGCGTTTTTTCGGTCGAGGAATAGCAGGTGAAACCGTTCCTGAGGAAGATGAGCGAACGCGATCTTACAGTAATCGAGCAGCTTTTCCCAAGACGCCAATATTGGTTTGCCAAGCACCTGCGAACGGGCCAGCCGGGTCGCGGCGGCGCCGATGATCTTGATCGCAGCGGCGGCGTTTTCCTTGATGCCGGACACGGCGAGAAGGGCGGGCAAGTCGGCGTGAACGACCTCGGGGAAACCTCCGAAGCGGGCCAAAAGATCCTTGGCCAGCGGTTTGACATCCCGTTGCGGAATGGCCAGACAAAGAACCAGTTCCAGCAGTTCGTAATCGGGCAGCGTCTCGGCGCCGCCGCTCAAGAAGCGTTGACGGAGCCTCTGTCGATGGCCCAGATGGTGAGGCGGTTCTGCGGGAACGTCAGCCGGTGTCATCGGCCAAGATTACCGTTCTCGGCCGATGGTTGAAAGTATTTCCCTTACACCGCGTAGGGAGGGCAATGAAGTCCGGCAGGCGACAGGGTGAAAATCTCGCAGCCGGTTTCCGTCACGCCGATGGTATGTTCGAATTGCGCCGAAAGACTGCGGTCCTTGGTGACGGCGGTCCAGCCGTCGGCAAGAATCTTGGTCTCGTAGCGGCCGGCGTTCACCATCGGTTCGATCGTGAAGATCATGCCTTCGCGCAGCATCACGCCATGTCCCGGCCGGCCGTAATGCACGACATTCGGCGGCTCGTGAAAAATACGGCCGACGCCATGGCCGCAAAAGTCGCGGACGACCGAGAACTTGTGCTTTTCGACGAAACTCTGGATGGCGTGGCCGATATCGCCCAAGGTGGCTCCCGGCTTGACCACTTCGATTCCCCGCATCAGCGATTCATAGGTCACTTCGCAAAGTTTGCGCGCTTTGACGCCCACCTTGCCGACATAATACATGCGGCTGGAATCGCCATGCCATCCGTCCAGGATGGGGGTGACGTCGATATTGACGATATCGCCGTCTTCGAGAACCTTTTCGCCCGGAATGCCGTGGCAAACCACGTGATTGACCGAGGTGCAGATCGATTTGGGGTAACCCCGGTAGTTCAACGGCGCCGAGATGCCCCCGCGCGCGGTGACGAACTCCTCGCACAGGCGGTCAAGTTCCGCCGTGGCGACGCCCGGCACGACATAGGGCGTGATGAAATCCAGGCATAACGCCGCCAGGTGGCCGGCCCGGCGCATCGCTTCAAAATCGCTGGGGCCGTGTAGGGGAATGCGGTTGGCCTCTCGGCCGTTATCGTTTTGTTCCATCCAAATTCTCTCACTGGTCACGCATCGCCGGACAGATGGAGAGGCAACGGCTGGTTGAGCCGGATGCCCTCCAACGTCAGGCGGCAGTCATAGCAATATACCTCGACCCCGCCAGCCACGGCGCGCCGCAAGGCTTCGGCGTAAGTCGGATCGATGTCCTCGGCCGGTGCGAAATACCGGCAATCTTCGCGTTGCACCAAAAACAGCATGACGGCCCGCTCACCTGCCTTCGCCACCTCGATCAGCTCGCCCAGATGTTTGGTGCCGCGCGCCGTGACGGCGTCGGGAAAACAGGCCGCCTCGCCACGTTTCAGATGCACATTCTTCACTTCAACGTAACATTTGGGGCGATCCGGCGACGTCAGCAACAGATCAATTCGCGAATTCGTTCCATAAGGTACTTCGCGTCTGATCTCGACGTAGCCGGCCAGAGGTGCTACGCGGTCCTCGGCAAGGGCTTCTGCGACAATGGCGTTCGGATGCATGGTGTTGATGCCGACCAAGCCGCCGTCCACGCGTGCCAGTTCCCAGCTCCAGGCCAATTTGCGCGATGGTTTAGGGCAATGGGCCAGCCAAATCTCCGTCCCCGGTTCGGCTAGACCCAGCATAGCCCCCGGATTGGCGACATGGGCGGTGATCTGCTCTCCATTTGCCAAAATGGCATCACTTAAGAATCGCTTATACCGCCGCACCAAGGTGCCGCGTTGCAGGGCTGTCTCAAAATTCATCGCCAGAGGCTAGCGCAATTCAACCGCGACGTCGACAACACATGACGGACGGCCATCATCTGAAGGCATCGGCCAGCGGAACTCGCCCGCTGCCAGGGGGGAGAGGTTTCTGTTGCGAGGCATGCGGTCTCCAGGCGGTCAGGGTCAAAATCTGGAAGCTGGCCGGAATGCGGCCATCGCCCTCGGCGTAATGCGCTTCGTAAAGCGCCAAAGCCCGGAGCAAGGTCTTGCGGCGCGTGCAGGTCTTGCGGCGTTGGGAGACGGCATTCGTCTCGCCCATACCGCGCAAATCGGCCAGCAGCTTGATCGGGCTGGCGTAAGTGACGGTGATGGTGTCGATCTCGACCACCGGGAGGGCGAAGCCCGCCCTTTGCAACAAGGCTCCGGCGTCACGAACATCGACAAAGGGGGACACCCGTGGACTGGCGCCGCCTTCTTCTTGCAATTCGGCCTCTTGGAGGCATCGACGCAATTCCTTCAGCGTTTCTCCTCCCAGCATGGTGCCCAAGAAGAGTCCGTCATCCTTGAGGATATGGCGTATTTGCAAAAGACATCCGGGCAGGTCGTTCACCCAATGCATCGACAGATTGCTGGCCACCAGATCGAAGCTTTGGGCGGCGAACGGCAAGGCTTCTTCATCGGCGGCCAGGGCCAGCCGGCC
>DATNIV010000144.1:0-4294 GCA_035604255.1 Telmatospirillum sp.
GGCCGTGGTCGGCGACGATGCGCAGACTCATAGCGAGGCGTTTCCCAAGAAGTGACGCCACCAGACGGCCGCAGGCGTCTTCGATCTGCGCCACACCCCAGCGCGTCGTCAAAAAGGATATCGTACGTGGAGCGTCGACCCGACCACCGTCCAAAAGGCTCCGTGCGAAATCGTGATCGACTTCGATAAAGTCGATCGACGCAGCACTGGTCTGCACATCAATATCCCCCCACATTTTTAGTCTTATGGGAAGAAATGTTGGCCCCAACCACTTTGGCAATCAAATGATATAATTAGATTGATTTATGAAATTATTGCACCCATCCAACAGAAGTAGTCGGCGCACGATGACGGTGTCTGAGCGAAGTATTTCGTCTGACTGCAGGTAGGGCGGAGCCGTTGGCCAGCGAATGGGCTGCGCGATATCGCGCGACCACGGGCGATGTAAAAGGGGATCGGGATCGCGCCGCAGTCGCCACCGGTCCGGTCGAATGCGCGAAGTGAAATGGGATCAGGTGGAGCGAATGCCCGCAAGGAAAAGCGATACCGCCTCCTGAAGAGCCGTTGCCTCCGTCGCCAGATCCCCGGCCTGATTGAGAACAGTTTGCGCAGACCGTCCGACATCCGCCGCCGCAGACGTCACTTTCCCAGCAGCGAGGCTAACCGTAGACGTTCCTTCGGCCGCTTTCTGCGTGTTGTTGCTGATTTCATGCGTCGCCGCACCCTGCTGTTCGACGGCCGAGGCGATAGCCGACGCGATCTGGCTAATCTCGCCGATGGTCGTGGCGATGGCGCGAATCGCTTCAACCGCCTGTCCCGTGGCGGCCTGCACGCCCGCCACCTGTTGGGCGATTTCTCCAGTGGCGTGGCCGGTCTGGCTGGCAAGATTCTTGACCTCCCCGGCAACGACCGCGAACCCCTTACCGGCATCGCCAGCCCGCGCCGCCTCAATGGTCGCGTTCAGGGCAAGAAGATTGGTTTGGGAAGCGATGGAGTTGATCAGATTGACCACGTCGTCGATTTTCCGCGCAGCCTCGGCCAAGCCGCAGACCATCACATCGGTTTCCTTCGCCGTATCGACGGCCTGGCGCGAGATGGCCGCCGACTGATGGACTTGCCGAGAAATCTCCGTGATCGAGGCATGCAATTCTTCGGTCGCCGCAGCGACGGTGCTGACGCTCGCCGATGCCTTGTCGGACGCCGCCGCCACCAGTTCCGACTGCTGTAATGCCTGTGCCGCGATCGCCGTCATCCCTTCGGCGGTGCCGTGCATCTGCCGGGCCGCGCTGGAGACCCCCTCGACCACTTGCGTGACCGAACGCTCGAATTCGTCGGCGAGTCGCAGCATCATATCACGCCGATCGCTTGCCGCCTTGGCCGCCGACAACTTTTGCTCCTCGGTCAGTCGAAGAACCTCAGCGGCATTGTCTTTGAAGATCCGCACGGTTTCCTGCATGGCGCCAATTTCGGCGCCCTGATCTTGGATCACGTCGACCGTCAGATCGCCCACCGCGACACGGCGCATGACTTCGGTCAGCGAACGGATCGGCCGGGAAATCGCGCGTCCAATCCCATAACTGACCAGCAGCAGAAACAGAAGAGCCCCCAAGCCAATCGCCCCCTCCTCGATCATCTCGTTTCGGACTGCGGCCTGAACGTCGTCGATATAGACGCCCGATCCGATCACCCATTGCCAAGGCGCGAATGCTTTGACGAAAACGGCTTTGGGGAGGGGCACTGTGCCACCAGGTTTCGGAAAGAGATAGTCGACGACGCCTTCACCCCGCTCTTTGGCCAACCGCACCATTTCGGCACTGAAATATTTGCCGTTGGCATCCTTGTTGGCCGTTGAGCGATCGGTACCGACGTTCTGGGGGGTCATCGGGTTCAGCACCATGACGACCTTGTAATCAAAAACCAGGATATATTCGTTGCCCGCGTAGCGCATGGCGTTAAGCGCTGTCTTCACGGCGTCTTCGGCGGCCTGCCGGGTCATCTCCCCCTTGTCGACCCTGGCCGCATAGTCTGCCGTAATGCTGTAAGCGACTTCGACCACGCTTTTTACCTGGGCGATCCGTGCCGCGTAAATCTGATCATAGATCTTGTTCAATCGGATGCCCGTACTGAACACAAACATGCCGATGGCGAGTGCGACAATCAGGGTGAGACGAGCGCCGATCGGCATCTTTCTGAAACTTAAGGTCATACGATCTCCCAAGGATTGCAAATGGCCGCCGAAATGCTGATTCGCGATCAATCGCGACGCCCTTTGATGGTGTCAGCGATTTCCCGTCGTCCCAGGACTCCGCAAGTCCCGCACGATCATGTCCTGAAGCGCTTGCTCGGCTTCCGACAACGGCAATCCCCGTTTTTGAATGATCCCGAGCGAACGGGTCACCGTCGGATTGCGCAGTGGCACCGCGGCAAGACCCGGCGGCAATCCCGGCAAATCGAACGCCCGCCGAGGAAGAACGCCGAGACCAGCCCCGGAGAGCACCATGCCGATTGCCGTCGCGATATGCAGCACTTCATAACGCCAATACAAAGCCTCGCGCCGACTGCCCAGCGCGGTGTCGATCAAATTTCGGATACCGGACCTCGGGCTCATGCGGACCAAAGGGATTCCTTCAAGATCCGACCAATTGACCGAAGCCGTTTCGGCAAGGTGATGACTGGCGGGACACAGCAAGACGAACGGCTCTTTGAAAAGCGGCTTCGCCTCGATATCCCAGGCCGTCGTCGACATCAACGTGACGCCGAAAGCGGCCGTACCCGCACGAACCGCCTCGGCGATCTCCTGCGCCGAATTGTCAAAGACCTTCACCGACAGCTTCGGATAACGCTCGGCCAGTTCACCGAGAACCTTGGGAAGATAACTCACGGCGATGGTCGGCAGACAGCCGATGGCGATCTGTTCCTGATGACGCCGCCCCTCCTCGCGCAGGGCCTCGATGGATTGCGAAAGCTCATCGACGATCTGGCGCGCCTTGGGCAGAAAATCGAGACCAGCCGGGGTCAAACTGATCTGCCGCGTCGTACGCGTCAGCAACCGCAGGCCGAGATCCTCCTCCAGTTTCTTCATGCGATGGCTGAGCGCCGTCTGCGACAAATTGAGGCGCGACGCCGCCTGCTGGAAACTTCCCAATTCGGCAATATTGAGAAAGGCTTCGAGACCGAGAAAATCGATGCGCATTGGCTTTCCCCCCACTTCCCATCGTGACGCCAACGACCTTAGAACAGGGGACCTCAAAAAGAGATGTCATCTTGTTTCATTCGGTCATCACCGCGAATTAACCACGCCCCTCGCTCCCGCGTCGGACTACCGCTTGCACACATTTCTGCCACATCGCACAAGTCGGGGGTTTATCCAGGCAATTTGGCTGGCCCATAGAGTATTTTGATCACAGATGAACGCCGATGCCGCTTCGCGGCTCACAGATGAGGTCCCCTGTGCACGCAGGTAATCGAGATCATCGCGGGCGACAAAAGGCGAGAACTCGCAGGATTGGGGCCTGCGGCGCTCCTCCTTATCTGTGTTCAGCCGCGCCCCGCCCCCTTGCCCGGCCAGATGGCGCGCGCAATCAGCGCTTCGCCGCGCATCAGGGGCCGGGCCGTGCGCAACAAGGCGGATCTCTCGACGCGCAATCCTTCGCCCAGTTCCATATCGACGGTGAAAAATCCGGTCGGATGTTCGATATCGAGCCGCCGCGCACCCTGCGCGACACCGTCCTTGACGAAGTCGTCGGCGATCGATCCGGGCAGGACGCAAGCGGTCGCCACACTGACCGCGCCAAACACGCCGATCGCCTTGTGGACGGTATGCGGAATGAAGTTGCGGGTGGAGATGGTTCCTCCCTGGAGGGGGGCTGAAACGAGACACATCTTGGGAACCGTCTTCTTCGTGACATCGCCAAGGTTCATCAGCGTTCCAGCCGCCAGACGCACCCGTTCGACCCGCGCCTTCAGATCGGCATCGGCCTCCAGTTCTGCCGGTGACTCATGGCCGGTCTTCTGAAAATCGGCCGCGCGCATCAGCACCACCGGCATCCCGTTGTCGATCAGCGTGGCCTCGAGTCCCGCCACCCGATCGCGGACATTCCCAGTCGGCAGAAGGGCTCCGCAACTCGAACCGGCGATATCGACGAAATCGATGAGAATAGGTGCGGCCGTTCCCGGCACCCCGTCGATGCGCGCCGCACCGTCGTAATGAACGAAGCCACCGGCGGTTTCGATCGCGGCAACGGCAATGCTATCGGTGTTCAGCATGCGGATTCGCACGCGCGTCACGTCGCCG
>DATNIV010000145.1:0-4864 GCA_035604255.1 Telmatospirillum sp.
CGTCTGCGTCTGGGTATGACCGAGCGACGTCTCAATGATCGGCAACCCCGGGCCCGCCGAGACGGCTACTGGTCGCCGAAACTGACCGAGCGCGTCTCGTTCACGACGAACCCGCCCTGCATCTTCAGAAAGGCTTCCGCCGTGAGGATGGCGTCGAGGAGAGCGCCGTGATGCTGAAAGCGGTCGGAGCGGTCGATCCACAGCCGATCGCACAGCACGTCCAGTGACCCCGGCACGCCCGGGAAGAATTGCCGCGACAACGCCTGGGTGCAGACGAAATCGTTCTCCGAGAAGATCGTTTCATCGAAACCGCACCGACCGATTCTCGCATATTCGAAATTCAGGAAATCGATCTCGTTGGCGGCGCTGTGGGCCAACAGCACGTCCTGCCCGATAAAGGTCTCGAAGTCGTCGAGCACGTCGCGGAAGCGGGGCGCATCCTTCAACTGGGCAGGATTGATGCCATGCACGGCGATGGACGCCTTGGCGATGGGGCCGTCGGGCTGAATCCGACGTTGCCAGGTTTCTCCCGTCTTCCAGCCGTCGCCGTCGCGCAACAATTCGACACAGCCGATCTCGATGATGATGCCCGGCAGTCGCAGGCCCTTGGGCATCTTCCTGATTTCGCCGGCGCCAGGGATGCGAATGCCGGTGGTCTCCGCATCGATGGCGACCATCCGTGCCACGTCCGTCAAATCTTCCAACGTCAGCATTGTGCCGTCCTTCCCTGTGACCGCGGCGATTGAGAACGCTGCGCCGGTCCGCGCAGGATATCCCGGAGTTCCTGACAAATCTTCTCTGAATCCAGAGGCTGTTTGCTCCTGGCGCCGTGAGCGGTGAAGCGTTCGCGCAGCGCCGCGATATGAAACATTCTGTAACAGAATAGCGGGGTTGCTTTCATATCGATGAAACAAACAAAACCTATGATGCCGGATTCTATACGATGCCTCCGGCTTCGGCAGGCTCAAGCGCCGTTCGGGCCTCGTGGCACATTTCATTTAAGATGAAGCGTGCCACGAGGCCCTGCGGTTCAAGTCGGGACTGACGACCGTCCTTCGATGCGTGGTTTATTCTTGTCAGCCCTTAGACTGAGTGGTTTTTCCGAAGAGTGATCACGAGATTTTCCTATCGGCAGATGATTTTCGCCGCCACCGCCGCCGTCATTCTGGTCGGGGCGGTCCTGTCGACCCTGTGGTGGCGTCGGCACACCGAACAGCCGCACTACCTGACCGCCGTCGTTTCCCGCGGCGATATCCAGCGCACGGTGACGATGACGGGCACATTAAATCCCGTGGTCACGGTGCAAGTGGGATCTTATGTGTCGGGGATCGTCAAATGGCTCGGATGCGACTTCAACACCGAGGTCAAAATCGGTCAGTCATGCGCCAAGATCGATCCTCTGCCCTTTCAGGTGGTGGTCGACCAGGACCGGGCCGACGTGGCGACAGCCGACGCCCAGCGAAAGAAGGATCTGGCGGCTCTCGCTTACGCCAGGATTTCTTACGAACGGGATCGGACGCTGCTGGAGAAGGGGGTCGTTTCCCAAGACACGGTGGATAACGACCGAAATGGTTTCGACCAGGCTGTCGCTCAGATCGCCCTTGATGATGCCGCCATTTTGTCGAAGAAGGCGTCACTGCGCGCCGCGGAAGTCAATTTAGCCTATACCGATATCGTCTCGCCGGTGAGTGGCACCGTCATTACCCGCAATGTCGATGTCGGTCAGACGGTGGTCACCAGTTTGCAAAGTTCGACGCTTTTTCTGATCGCCAAGGATCTGAGCAAAATGCAAGTCGACACCAATGTCAGTGAAGCCGACGTGAGTTCGGTCCACACCGGGCAAAAGGTGTTCTTCACCGTTCAGGCCTATCCGGACAAGACGTTCCTGGGCGACGTCACGGACGTCCGCAAGGCGCCGATCACCGTGCAGAACGTCGTCACCTACGATGTCGTTGTGGCCGTCGACAATCCCGCGCGGGCCTTGTTTCCCGGCATGACCGCCGATACGCATATCATTACCGATGAGCGCCGCGATGTGTTGAGGGTGCCCCTGGCGGCGCTTCGTTTTTCGCCGGAAGGCGCCCGCGGACGCTCGTCCGGTCGTGACGAGCGCCATCCCGCCAGCCGGGTTTGGCTCCTGCGTGACGGGCATCTCAAACCGGTTCGCGTGACGACGGGGTTGGACGATGGCAGCGTGATCGAGATTTCCGGTGAGGGATTGGCCGTCGGTGATCCGGTGGTGGTCAACGAGGCGCGCCCGCAGGAACGCCGGGCGGTTGAACCGCAATCCTTGCGCCGTTCCGGCCTACGGTTTTAGTCCCTTTTGGAGATGAACAAGGTGACCTCTCCCGCCATCGCCCTTATCGACGTGACAAAGACGTACCGGATGGGCGATGTCGAGGTTCATGCCTTGCGGGATGTGACTCTGACGGTCGAACAGGGCGAATTCATCGCCATCATGGGGGCGTCCGGGTCCGGAAAGTCGACCCTGATGAATATCGTCGGCTGTCTGGACCGGCCGACCGCGGGGACCTTCCTGTTGGAAGGGGTGGACGCCGCGCGTTTGGACGAGCCCTCTTTGGCGCGCATTCGCGGGCGCCGCATCGGCTTCGTTTTTCAAAATTTCAATCTGTTGGCGCGAACCAGCACGCTCGACAATGTGTCCCTGCCGCTCTTCTACGCCGGTCGCACCACGAAAACGGCGGATCGAGTCCGGAGTGCCCTGGACGCGTTGGGGCTGACGGATCGTGAGCGGAATCATCCGAACCAATTGTCGGGCGGCCAACAGCAACGGGTCGCCATTGCCCGGGCTTTGATCAACGATCCGGCGATCCTTCTGGCCGACGAACCTACCGGCAATCTCGATTCGCATACCGCCCACGAGATCATGGAGGCGATCCGCGCCCTCAATCGGCAAAAGGGGGTCACCGTCGTTCTGGTGACCCATGAACCGGAGATGGCGGCATTTGCCGAGCGGATTGTGACGTTGCGCGACGGTGTGATCGTTTCCGACGTTCCGACCCTGCGCGTGGAGGAATCCCGTGTCGCTGTCGCACGGGGCGTGGGGCGTGGGGAGGATCCGGCACCGACGTGGTGGCGCGAGATTCGCTCGGTCAATTGGATCGCCCTGCTGGCCGCCGTGCGGGCGATCGGTCGACATAAGCTACGCTCGGCGTTGACCATGTTGGGGATCTTCATCGGCGTGGCGGCGTTGATCGCCATGGTCGCCGTCGGTGAAGGAGCCCGTGCCGCCGTGCGGGCGCGGATGCAAAGTCTGGGGACCGATCTGCTCATCGTGTCGCCGGCCAGTTCCAGGACCGGCGGCGTGCGGGGGGGCGCGGGCAGCGCGTCGTCCTTGAAGGCGTCCGATGCCACGGCCATCCTCGAGGAGGATGTGGCGGTTTCCGACGTCAGCTATATCAACCGCCAGACCGCTCAGGCGGTCTATGGAGACGAAAACTGGAGCACCAGCATTCAAGGGGTGACGCCCAGCTATGTCTCCATTCGCAACTGGCCGATCGCCAGCGGCCGCGCTTTGACGGAGGAGGACGAGCGGAGCGGCGCCGCCGTTTGCCTGCTTGGACAAACGGTGGTGGATACTCTTTTCAACCAGACCTCCGATCCTGTCGGGGCGACCGTCATCATCAAAAATGTTCCGATGCGTGTGATTGGCGTGCTTGCCGCGAAAGGTCATTCCGGGGGCGGGCAGGACCAGGACGATGTCGTGTTGATTCCCTTCAGTACGTCACAGCAGCGTATTCTCGGGGTCGCGACCGTCTCTTCGCCCCAAACGGCGACCGTGTCGACGCTCGGCGGGACCGCTTCGGCTCTCGCCGCGACCTCTTCCAATCCGTTCGGCATTCAGCCCAAATTGGGCGGTTTCGTCCAAGCCATTTACGTTCAGGCGCGCAGCGCCGCGCTGGTGAAGACCGCTCTGGACCAGGTGACGGCCACCTTGCAACGGCGTCACCGCATCAAACCCGACGCCGATGACGATTTTACGGTTCGCGATCTCACGGAAATCGCGGAAGTGGCGGAAGAGAGCGGCCGGGTCCTGGAAATGCTGTTGGCGGTGATCGCCTCCATTTCTCTGGTGGTCGGCGGTATCGGCATCATGAACATTCTGCTGGTCTCCGTCACCGAACGGACCCGCGAGATTGGTATTCGGATGGCGATCGGCGCGCGGCGGACGCATATTCTGCTTCAATTTCTGCTGGAAGCCGTGCTGTTGAGCATTGCCGGCGGTGGCGCTGGCGTTCTGGCCGGCATCATCGCTTCGGAAGTGATCTCGTCGGTTGCCGGGTGGCCGACGCAACTGTCTTCGTCGGTCGTGCTGGCGGCTTTTGTCTTCTCCGCCGCCATTGGCGTCTTCTTTGGGTACTATCCGGCGCGGCAGGCGGCGCGGCTCAATCCCATCGACGCCTTGCGATATGAATAGCCCATGAGAAAAATCGCGCTGCCTCCGATTGCTTTGGCTCTCTGGCTTTCGGCCTGCACGGTTGGGCCGGACTTCCATCGTCCCGCTGCGTCCGTCTTGCCAACCTATGACACCGATGACCTGCCGCAGGCCGAACGGGTTCAGGACAGCGATCCGAGGGTGATTCCGGGGCAGCGGATTCCGGCCCGGTGGTGGGCGCTGTTCCATTCGGCGGCCCTGGAACAAACGCTTCGTTTGGTGGTGGAGAACAACAATACGCTGGCTGCTGCCAAGGCGACCTTGGCGCAGGCGCAGCAGGCGGTCGTCGTCGCCAAAGCCGGGGCGTTTCCCCAACTCGATCTCCAGGCGGGCGCGGTCCGGAGCGGGGCTGGCCTTTTTACGCCGACGGGCAGTGGGGCCGCCGCAAGCGCCTATTCTCTCGGACCC
>DATNIV010000146.1:0-3057 GCA_035604255.1 Telmatospirillum sp.
ATGCGCTTGCGTACCGGCGAGGCTGGCCACATAACGCACCTCTCCAATGCCGATGTCCTTCAGTCCCTCGTCGAGCGGGCGACGATGATCGATGACATGATGGGCGCCCATGTCCTTGACCCAGGCGATGGTTTCCGGTCGCGACGCGGTGGCGACGACGGTCAGTCCGGTCAAGCGCCGGGCGAGTTGGATCAGGATCGATCCGACGCCACCCGCTCCATTGACGATCATGAGGGTACCGGTTTCGGTCTTGACCCCGTAAGGCACGGCCAGGCGGTCGAACAACAATTCCCAGGCGGTGATGGCGGTCAGGGGAAGCGCCGCCGCCTGGGGGAAGGAAAGTGACGTCGGTTTGCGCCCGACAATGCGTTCGTCGACGGCATGGAGTTCGCTGTTGGTGCCGGGGCGATCGATCGCCCCGGCGTAGAACACCGCGTCTCCCGGCTTGTACAGCGAGACTTCGGCGCCGACCGCTTCAACGATGCCGGCGGCATCCCAGCCGAGGATTTTCGCTTCACCGGCCGGGGGAACCGTCCCTATTCGCACTTTGACATCGACGGGGTTGATCGAAATCGCATGAACCCGGACCAGCAGATCGCGAGGCCGGAGCGTCGGCGCGGGCAAGGTCAGGTCCAAGAGCGATTGCTCCGACGCAATCGCCAGAGACGCGTAATAACCGACAGCTTTCATCAGGAGTCTCCGTTGGGCGTGAGGTCGCGGCGGCTGCCGCAGATTGGATGTCGTCGTCAAAATACGGGGTTGATAGCCAGAAGAAAAACGAATAAATCTAATGTGAATAAGTAGAATTGTGACTGGATATCCGATGCCCGCCGCCGACCTGGAAATCGATCTGTTGCGGTCTTTCGTCGCGGTGGCCGAGGCTGGCAGCTTCACCGCCGGCGCCGAGAGGGTCGGCCGCACGCAATCGGCGGTCAGCCAGAAGATCTTGCGGCTTGAGGGCATCCTTGGCCGGCGTGTCTTCGAACGGTCAAGCCGGTCTCTTTCTCTGACGCGCGACGGCGAGCGGCTGATGGTCTTGGCGCGTCAGATGTTGGACTTCAACGACGAGGCGATTCGGCAGTTCGTCCTGCCCCCGGTTGCGGGCAAGTTGCGGCTGGGCGTTGCCGACGATTTCATTCCCCATCAGTTGCCGCGCCTGCTGGCCCGATTTACCCGGGCCTATCCAGGCATCCAGCTGGAACTGAAGACGGGCATGAGCTGCGAGTTGCGCTCGGCGTTGGAACGAGATGACCTGGATCTGGCGATCGCCAAGCGCGACGGCGCGATGCAACGCGGACGCGTCATCTGGCGTGAACCGTTGGTGTGGATCGCCGCCGAGGGGTTCGAGATCGATCCGGGCAAGCCGGTGCCGCTGGTTCTTCTACCGGCGCCCTGCAGCTATCGCGGCATTATGCTCAAGGCGCTCGAATCCGCCGGTCGGACGAGCGTCGTCGCTTGCACGGCGAGCAGTTTGATGGGCATTCAGGCCGCCGTCGCCGGTGGCCTCGGCGTCACCGTGCTCGGCCGGTCCTTCGTACAGAACGGGTTGACGGTGCTTGCCGCGCGGGAGCACTGGCCGCCTTTGCCGATGACCGAAATCGTTTTGCTGGGCGAGGACCGCGCGCAGATCCATATCGCCAAGCCCTTGGTGTCGTTTCTGACGGAAAGTTTGATGACGTCGCGTTTGCCGTCAGTCGCTTGAGCGCTGGTTCAATCCAGCCGCAGACGGCGTTCGGCGTATGCGGAGAGCGGACGCCAAAGCAGTCGATTGAGCAAGGTGACAACGCGTGACATCACCACCAGGCCCAGCAGAATGCGCGGATAGTCGCCCATTTCGGTCATCCGCGCGATATAGGAGCCGACGCCGGGAACGCTGATGGTCGTTTCGCCCCATCGCATATATTCGGCGACGATACTGGCGTTCCATGCGCCGCCGGCAGCGGTGATGGCCCCGGTGACATAATAGGGAAAGATGCCGGGCAGGATGACCGAACGCCACCAGGGCCAACCACGGAGGCGCAGAGTTTCGGCGACCTCCCGCAGGTCATTTGGAAAGGCTGACGCGCCGGCGATGACGTTGAACAGAATGTACCATTGGGCGCCGAGGAGCATCAGTGGCATGACCCAGAATTCGGTATTGAGGTGATAACGGACGATCATCACCACGGCGAGAGGAAACAGCAGATTGGCCGGCAGGGCCGCCAGGAACTGGGCCACTGACTGCATGGTTCCAGACCATCGTGGGCGCAGCCCGATCCATACACCGATCGGCACCCAGACGAGGCTGGCCGCGACGGAAATCAGCATCACCCGGGTCATGGTCAGCAACGTGACTTCGAGCGCTTCGCGCAAATCGCCCCAGCCAAGGCTCTCCGACAGATAGACGGCGATATGCCAGCCGCCGAAAACTGCGGCGATGCCGACCACGCCATACCAACTCCAGTCGGCCAATTTGGTCGGCACGCGGAGCAAGGCCGGTCCTGCCGGCAGGGGCAGGCGGACCCCGAACGATGCCCTGAAGACGCGTTGCCACGGATCGCCAAGGGCCGGGATCAGCCGCATGCGGCGGAGAGCATCGAGGAACCATGACTGGGGAATCGTCTGGCCGGTTGTTGTTTCAAACCGATATTTGTCCGCCCAAGCGGCCAGGGGATGAAAGAAAAACTGATTGTAGGCCAGGATAACGGCCGTCATCGCCAGCAAAGCCCAGCCGATGGCGGTCAGATCCCTGTTCAAGATGGCCGTCGCCACATAGGCGCCGATCCCTGGCAAGGTCACATGGGTCGTGCCGACGGTGACCGCTTCCGATGCGACCACGTAGAACCAACCGCCAGACATGGACATCATCATGTTCCAGACCAGTCCCGGAATGGCGAAGGGCAGTTCCAGCCGCCAGAACCGATGCCAGGCGGTCAGACGCAGGACCTTTGCCGCATCTTGCACGTCGCGCGGCACGGTGCGCAGCGATTGAAACATGCTGAACGCCATGTTCCAGGCCTGGCTGGTGAAAATGGCGAACACCGCAGCCAATTCGCCGCCCAGCAGTTGGCCGGGAAA
>DATNIV010000147.1:0-9277 GCA_035604255.1 Telmatospirillum sp.
CTCAGATCGAATTTCTAGCGCATCACGATACCCTGACGGGTCTTCCCAATCGGTTGCTGGCGAAAGACAGAATGGAAGTGGTGATGGCGCGGGCCAACCGCAGCCGCAGCAAAGCCGCGCTGCTGTTTCTCGACCTCGACCATTTCAAGAAAGTAAACGATTCGCTTGGGCATCCGGTCGGCGATGAATTGCTGAGATTGGCCGCCACACGCCTACGAGAATGCCTCCGCGAAACCGACACTCTTTGCCGCCAGGGCGGCGACGAATTCCTGATTCTCTTGGGTGACATCACCGAAATGGAGGCGACCTCTCTGGTTGCCGAAGCGATTCTCGCCAAGCTGGCGGAGCCGTTCAGCGTCATGGACCAGGAATTGTCGATATCGGCGTCGATCGGTATCGCCATGTACCCGGACGATGGCAATGATTTCGAAACATTGTCCCGACACGCCGACATCGCCATGTACCATGCGAAAGAAATGGGTCGGAATGCCTACCGCTTCTTTGCCGAGAAAATGAATGTCGACAGCTCGGAATATTTGAAGGTCCGCAACGGATTGCGGCAAAGCCTGGAGCGAAATGAATTGTTGCTGCATTATCAGCCGCAATTCGATCTGACAAGTGGTCGCGCTGTTGGGGTCGAAGCCTTGATTCGCTGGCATCATCCGGATTCCGGACTCATCGCGCCGGCGCGCTTCATTCCCGTCGCCGAAGAAAGCGGTTTGATCGTTCCGATCGGCGCCTGGGTATTGAACGAAGCTTGCCGACAGGCGATGGCCTGGCGCCGTGCGGGACTGACGGAATTGGTCATGGCCGTCAATCTGTCGGCCGTGCAGTTCAAGCGCGGCGATCTGTTGCAAACAATCACCGAAGCCTTAGCCCTATCGGGCCTCCCCCCTCAATATCTCGAATTGGAGTTGACCGAATCGATCTTGATTTCGGACACGGCCACGGTCTTGGCGATGGTCGATCAACTCACGGAATTGGGAGTCAAACTCTCCATCGACGATTTCGGAACCGGTTACTCCTGCCTCGCTTATCTCAAACGCTTCCGGGTTGACCGTCTGAAGATCGACCAATCATTCGTTCGCCATATCACCACCGACCCGAATGACCGCGCCATCGTTCAGGCCATCGTCCAATTGGCGCGTGGCCTGGGCCTCAAGACCGTCGCCGAGGGTGTCGAAGACGAAGCTGCGCTCAGCGCCTTGGTCGCACTCGGCTGTGACGATGCGCAGGGCTACTATCTGGCGCGACCGACAGGCGCGGCGGACGCCGAGAAGCGTCTTCTCGAAGCAAGCGACGTTCTGGCGCTCCGCGCATGACCATGCTCCATGGCGTTGTCTCCGAAAATCCCGTTTCATCGGTCATCATCACCGGCCTTGTCGTCGCTATCGCCGCCTATCTGCTCGTTGTCGCGGCCCTCGCCATTGCTCAGCGCAAGCTTCTCTACCGGCCACCGCCGACCTCCCATGCCCCGCAGACGGCAGGGATCACCGGGATGGCGGCGATATACCAAAATGGAGCGCTCCTCGGCTGGTATGCGCCGCCGCCGACCGAGAATGCCCCAGTTCTCGTCTTCTTTCATGGCAATCGCGGCACGTTGGCTCGCGTGGCCGCCAAAACCGCGCCTTGGCGCATTGCTCCCATCGGCATCTTTGCCGCGACTTATGCCGGTTATGAAGGAAATCCGGGACGCCCCAGCGAGACGCAGCTCTATGCTGACGGCAGAATGGTTCTCGATTGGCTGACGAGAAGCGGCATTTCGAAAAGACGGATCATTCTGTACGGGGAGTCCTTGGGCACCGGCATCGTCACGCAACTCGCCTGCGAACAGGCCTTTCTCGCCATAGTTCTCGAAGCCCCCTTTTCCAGCATCACCGACGTTGCGGCGGTTCGCTACCCCTGGCTGCCCTGTCGATGGTTGCTCCGTGATCGCTTTGACAGCCTGTCGAAGATCAGCCGCATCACCTCACCGTTGCTAATTCTTCACGGCGGCGCCGACCGTACGGTCCCAGTCGAACATGCGCGCGCGCTGGTCAAGGCCGCACCCAGAACACAGTTGGTGATCGTCGCCGAGGCTGGCCATTTGAATCTTCATGACAAAGGAGCCACGGCTCCACTTCTCGCGTTTATCGACGCCTTGTAAAAGCTGCTCGGCATTCGTAAATCATGCGTGGGTATTTCAACGCCTGAGCGCAGGGAGAGTTGCCTTCGCCAGGAAGCTCACTGATAATGCTACCCGATAATTGCTTTAACCCTGTCGGAGACATCATATGTTTTTCAAGTCGATGGCGGCCGGATTGGCCGTCGCCGTGATTGCCGCAGGTTCCGCTGCCGCCGCTGAATGTACGCTTCCAGCCGATGCTCAAGCCGGTAAGACGGTCTCCAACCAATGCAAAAGCTGCCATATTTTCGAAGCCGATAAGCCATCCCGCCCCACCGGCCCCAATCTCCATGACGTTTTAGGCCGCAAGGCGGGCACACGGGCCGACTTCCCCAAATATTCGGAAGGCATGCAGGGCGCGTCCGCCAAAGGGCTGGTCTGGACCGAGGACAAAATCCTCGATTATCTCGCCGACCCCAAGGCATTTCTGGCGAAAGTCAATGGTGCTGAAGTGAAACATGCGATGTTCTTCCAATTGAAAGATGAACAAAAGCGCAAGGATATTGTCTCGTTCCTCAAGGCCATCAAAGACAAGCCAGAGTGCAACTGAGATCACGCCGATAATATTTTTTCGACGCCGCCCTTCGGGGCGGCTTTTTTTGCCCTTAATACCACCGTGCGCTGATGAGATCTCATCAGCGCCTTCAGTCGCCAGCGCCGCCCTCCGGCGGCTTCGGCTTTCGCCGGACGACCGGCGCGGCCTCGGTCGCGGCCGATACCAACCCGTATTTCTCACACGCGCGATGCCAGGGCATGTTCGATCCGCGCGATCTGATCGTCAATATCGACGACGAGACGGGACGTGACCTCTAAAGAACGGCTTTCCAGCACAGAATTCCCCGTCGCGGTGGGAGGATGCTGTTCGATACAACGGTCGCGAGCCGCCAAAAGTGCGACGATCTGCGGACGGAACACTGTCATCACCGCCTCGACCCAGCGATTGGCCGTGGATGTCGGATGATCGTGCCCGATCCTAAAACGAGGCAACATGGCAATGACGTCGTCCGCCTTGTACCAAGTCTCGGCCGTCACCCAGCGGTTGGTGGTGAACAGTTCTCCCGGTTCGCCACGCCGATCGAGCGCGATAGCGATGAGATGAGACACAGGTTCTCTTTCGCTTTGCCCCAGCCCGTAGTATCGGTCGTCCGGGATCACCCCGGCAGGCATCCCGCCGGCGCGCAGAAATGTATGAAAATGCCCATAGTCACCAATACGATGCAGGTGAAAATAGTATTGGGAATGGGTTTCCGCGTCATAGACGTCGCCCGGCGGATAATGGGTGAAGTCGTCTGGCGCCCCGCCGGCGACTTCGTCGGCGATGGTCCGCCCGGCAACCGTCAAGTCGTGCCGACAAGCCACCAAAATCCGGATTGCAGCCGCCATTTCCGCAAGCGATGACGACGACAACCGGTTCAGGTCGACAGACAGGTCCGACTGCGGACGATTTCCGCGCAAGGGACGCACTCCGCTTTATTTCAACCCACTTTCCATATAGTAGCGCAAGGCGCCGTCATGGAGTGGGGCAACCAACGCGTCATGCGCCATCTGTTTTTTGTCCAATTCGCCAAGATGGGGATGCATGGACTTGAGGGCCGGCAACCCATCGAATATCGCCTTGACCACCGCATAGCCGTCATCGGCCGACAATTTCGACGTCGCCACGAGCACCGCCGTCACGCCGAAACTGTAAATCTTGTCATGCAGCCCGGCATAGGTATCGGCCGGAATGGATTGACGGACAAAGGCCGGATTTGCCTTGAGATAAGCCTCCAGGGCGGCATCCTTCAGCGTCAACAGCGTTGCCCCACAATCATCAATGGCGTCCTGCACCTCATTGATCGGATGCAGTCCTGTGAAAATCGCAGCATCAATCTCGTTCCGACACATCGATTCGGAGACCTTCTGCATATCCATTTCCAGAGCCGCCGCCAGATCCTGCGTTGCAATCCCTTCCGCCGTCAGAAAGCTATCAGCCATCAGACGCTGAAAACTACCCGAATACCCCAACGTCAGCCGCTTGCCTTTCAAGTTGGCAACCGTCCTGATCTTGGCGGCGGGATTGACCAGCACCACCAATGTTTCCCCGTGCAGACTCGTCAAGGCCCTCAAATCGGAAAAGGGATCTTTGGCAAAAGCCCCGTCGCCATTGACGGCTTGCGCCAAAATCCGGGACTGAACGATGGCCAATTGCCCATCGCCATTGCGCAAGGCCGCCAGATTGGCCACCGATCCCGCTGTCGGCTCGACCACGCACCGAAGCCCGTGACGGGACCGATCTTTGTTGACCAACCGACAGATCGCGCCGGCCTCAGGATAAAACATTCCCGAAATATCACCGCTTTCCACGGTCAAGAGGCGGCCCTCGTCGGCCTCGGCCGCCAAGGGGCCCAAACTCCATAGGACCACCAGAACAACCAAAGTGCCAAAGCGCCTCATCCCATCCCCCTATTTTCCCCTCCTTCTCCCTCCCATGAGCCGACAACGACGTCAAGACATGAGTCTTTCGATCATTTCGAGAAACCGGACTTTGCGTGAGGCCGGCATTCAGGCTAGCATCACCCGCTTGTCACAAAACCCGGACGATTCCTGATGAATATCAAAGACCACATTCGCCAAGTTCCCGACTTTCCAACGCCTGGCATCCTGTTCTACGACATCTCGACATTGCTCGCGCATGCCGACGCCTGGCAGGTCACCATGGGGCGGCTGGCCAATGCCGTTCGCGCCCAGCAACCAGATATTCTGGTCGGCATCGAGTCACGCGGTTTCTTGGTGGCGGCGCCCCTGGCCCTGAAGCTTGGCTGCGGTTTCGTCATGGCCCGCAAACGCGGCAAATTGCCTGGCCAAACCGTCCGTTACGAATATGACCTCGAATATGGAACCGACATCATCGAAATGCAGGATGATGCCGTTAAGCCGGGACAACGCGTTGTCGTCCTCGACGATCTGTTGGCCACGGGCGGAACCATGGCCGCGACGGTATCGCTTTTGCGCAAGATGAAGGCCGAGGTCACGGGAGCCGCCTGCATCATTGAACTCAGCTTCCTGAAAGGGCGAGACCGCCTGGATATTCCCGTAACCTCCGTGGTCGCCTACGACGAATAGGACAGCCGGACCGCCCAAACGTAGGAATAGCGATCCTTTTCGCATCACGATGCATCGTGCGACCTGATGGGATCACCGTCCGAACGCGTCACCACCTGGACGGCTGTCCGGCACGATATTTGCCATCAACATTCGTGGACGCTTATGCCCGGATGCTCAGCCAAAAGTCGTCATGCCCGTGCTTGACACGGGCATCCACCTGCCCGTGTCAAATGACGCCGGCTGATCCAGTCGAGCGTGGATTGCCGGATCAAGTCCGGCAATGACGGGAAATGGAGAGAACCAGTCAGATCTCACGACGCTCCATTTATTGAACAGAGCGGAAAGGAGGGAGGGAGCATCTCTTCCGGGAATCGGACGGCTAGACTCCGGGCCGATCCAGCGAATCCACAGACAGATCCGGTGTGGTAAATTCCTTGGTCGGCCAGGACAACGCCATTGGCCATCCCTGTAACCCGCCGAAAGGCCTCGACCGCCGGATCTTGCCGCCGAGCAGCGGCAGAAAAGCCGCAAAACCACGCTTGCCGGACGCATTCGTTTTGTGACGATGCCCGACGAAGCGCTTCTTCTTGCGAACTGGAGCCATCGGAGGCACGGAAGACAGGCGAAAGCCGCCAATAGAGAGCAAGTCGAGAGCGCTGAAATCGTCGTGCATGGAAAACGCCTCCGGTGAAACGAACCAGAGCACTTTACCGGTGGAAGCGTACTCTTTTGTGGCGATCGGATGAATATTTCATGTCAGATCGTCACACCTTCGGCATCCAGAGCATAACCGGCTGCACGAACGGTACGAATGAAATCAGCGTCCTCGTCACCGTTGAGCGCCTTGCGCAAACGACGAATATGAACATCGACCGTGCGTGGCTCGACGTAAATGTCCGGCCCCCAGACAGCGTTTAGCAATTCCTCACGGGTGAAAACGCACCCAGGGTGTTGCAACAGGAATTGGAGAAGACGAAATTCGGTGGGACCCAAATGAACGTTGCGGCCGGATCTTGTAACCCGATGTGCCGTCAGGTCCATATTGATATCTTCATATTGCAAGACGCCCTTGGTCTGCGCGGGCTGCACACGGCGCAGCAACGCTTTGACGCGGGCCATCAATTCGGGCAGGGAAAACGGTTTGGACAGATAGTCGTCGGCCCCGGTATTCAACCCGCGAACCTTGTCGCCTTCCTCGCTACGGGCCGTCAGCATAATCACCGGCAAATCCCGCGTTCTCGGCTTGCGGCGAATTTGTCGGCAGACTTCGATTCCCGACATGACCGGCAACATCCAATCCAGCAAGACCAAATCCGGATTCCGTTCGGCCAGGACGGTCAACGCTTCCTCGCCATCGCTTGCCTCGCAAACGCGATAACCTTCTTTTTCCAGGTTATAGCGAAGCATTGTAACAATCGCTGATTCGTCTTCGACGACCATAACCAGCGGCTTCATCATGTTATCGTGGTCCATCAGTCATCCCTGGCGAGTTGAGAAGGATCGGGCAGAATACTGTCACCCTTCGGCCGCGTTTCGCGGATGGGCGTTCCCTGCACCAAGAAATATATGGTCTCGGCAATATTCGTCGCATGGTCACCGATGCGCTCAATATTTTTTGCGATAAACATCAAATGGATACAAGCGGTGATATTCCGAGGATCCTCCATCATGTAAGTGATGAGTTCACGGAAGAGGCCGGTGTACATATCGTCCACCTCCTCGTCTTGTTTCCATACCTTGACGGCTTTTTCGTTATCCTGTTCAACGAAGGCATCCAGCACTTCCTTGACGATCTCTTGCACCAGACGGGCCAGACGCGGCACGCCCGCCGTCGGCTTGACCGGAGGGATCTGATTGAGCACCAACGCCCGTTTGGCCACATTGGCCGCGTAATCGGCGATTCGCTCCAGATCCCCAGAAATTTTCAAGGCGCCGACAATCATTCTCAGATCATGCGCAACCGGTTGGCGAAGCGCCAGCAAGCGGACGGTAAATCCGTGAACCTCATGTTCGATCTCGTCGACTTTGGCGTCGGCAGCGATCACCTTACTGGCCAAATCGCTATCCCGCTTGACCAGCGCCTGCACCGCACCTTCGAGCTGCGCCTCGGCCAAACCGCCCATGCGGGCGATCAGATTGGTAAGGTGGGACAGCTCTTCATCATAAGACCGCACCGTATGCTCTCCTGTCATCCGTTCATCTCCTCGACCACATCAGCCAAAGCGGCCGGTGATGTAGCCCTGGGTGAGCTTCTGTTGCGGGTTGGTGAAGATCTGCTCGGTATCGCCGAATTCCACCAGCACCCCCAGATGAAAGAAGGCCGTGCGCTGTGACACGCGCGCGGCCTGTTGCATGGAATGGGTGACGATGACGATCGTAAAGTTCTCGCGCAATTCGTCGATCAGTTCTTCGACTTTGGCGGTGGCGATGGGGTCGAGGGCCGAACAGGGTTCATCCATCAAAATGACCTCGGGACTGACGGCGATGGCGCGGGCGATGCACAAACGCTGTTGCTGTCCCCCCGAAAGGCCCGTTCCCGGCTCCACCAGGCGATCCTTGACCTCTTCGTAAAGACCGGCGCGCTGGAGGCTGGTGACGACAATCTCCTCCAAATCCGCACTCGACTGCGCCAAGCCGTGAATGCGCGGTCCATAGGCGACATTGTCGAAAATGGACTTCGGAAACGGATTGGGTTTTTGGAAGACCATGCCAATCCGCGCCCGCAATTGGACAACGTCAAGAGAGCGATCGTAGATGTCGTCTCCGTCAAGGGTAATCAAGCCGGTGACCCGCGCGCCATCGATCAAGTCGTTCATCCGATTGAGGCATCGCAAAAACGTCGATTTGCCGCAACCGGAGGGGCCGATCAGCGCCGTCACCTCATTGGCCCGAATATTCAGATCCACGGCCTTCAGCGCATGCTTGTCGCCGTAATAGACATTGACGTCCCTTGCCGTCACCTTGGCGGCGTTCGTCAAAGCACGGCCGCTTTGTTGAAAATAAGATTCACTGGCCAGCGACATCGTTTACCACCGTCGTTCGAATTTTTTGCGAAGATAGATAGCCGTGGCGTTCATCACCGCCAGGAAACACAAGAGCACGATGATCGCCGCGGACGTCCGCTCGACGAAGGCGCGTTCGGGGCTCGCCGCCCACAAATAAATCTGCACGGGCAAAGCCGTCGATGGATCCATCGGACTGGCGGGAACATCCACGATGAACGCCACCATGCCGATCATCAGAAGCGGCGCCGACTCGCCGACGGCGCGCGCCATCCCGATGATGGTCCCGGTCAGGATACCGGGCATGGCCAGCGGCAACACATGGTGCATGACCATTTGCAACCGAGACGCCCCCAACCCCAGCGCCGCTTCGCGAATCCACGGCGGCACCGCTTTCAGCGCCACCCTGGACGCAATGATAATGGTTGGCAGAGAAACCAAGGTCAGCGCCAAACCGCCGACGAAAGGCGCTGACCTTGGTAAATTGAAGACATTGAGGAAAATTTCCAAACCGAGCAGACCGAAGACGATCGACGGAACGGCCGCCAGATTGTTGATATTCACCTCGATGATATCGGTCCAACGGTTTCGGCTGGCAAATTCCTCAAGATAGATCGCCGTGGCCACCCCCAGGGGAAAGGACAAGGCCACGGTCACCAACAATGAATAAAACGACCCGACGACGGCCCCCCACACGCCGGCCAACTCCGGCTGGCGCGAATCACCCGCAGTAAACAACCATTTGTTGAAGCGAGCGGCGAGAGCCCCCGACGCTTCCAGGCTGTCGATCCACCCAAGTTGGCGCGCCGTATATTGCCCGCCCTTTTCGGCATCGCGCGACATATGACCTTTCCGCAATTGATCGACGGCGGCCGCCATCGGCAGCCAAAGGTCCCTCGTCGAGCCGATCACCGACGGATCGTTCATCACCATCTTGCGCAGTTCGAGGTCGGCCCCTTGGCTGATCAGACTGAACAGGTCACGGCGCGCTTGACGATCATTGGCGGCTTCCGGAAATCTGGAT
>DATNIV010000148.1:0-9234 GCA_035604255.1 Telmatospirillum sp.
GTATTGTCGCCAATCGAAGCAAATCCCGCCGTTCCCCACACTCCAAAGGCGTTGAGCGCCGCCGCCGACAGATCGATGCTGTTGCCCAGCGTATAAGTACCGGAGAGATTCGCCCCGACCAGTTCCAACTGATAGGCGTTGGTGATGGTGCTGCTGGCGAAGGCGGTCAGCATCGGCCGGGTGTGGTCGTCAACCATGTACCAGGCGCCGCCCGTATTGGGGCTGAAGTTGGCGAACGCTCCGCTCGAAAAGGCGGAACTGGGCGTCCCGACCGAATCGATCATGTTGACGGTGGCCGACGTGCAGATCGGTATCGAAGCGCCGGACCAGCACACCGACTGGCCTGTCGCGCTGTCCCAGTAGCTGCTCGACACAACGCCCGAGTTGGATCCCACCAGGCCGCCGATGTCGGTCGGCCCGATGCCGGTGGTAATCGAACCGGCCGCATAGCTGGACGTGACGGTGCCGCTGTTGGAGCCGACCAGCCCGCCGACGCTGGTTGCCGCCGAGCCGACGTTGATGGTGCCCAAAGCGTAACTGTTGGCGATATAGCCACTGGCGTTGATGCCGGCCAGTCCACCGATGGAGCTGGCGTTCGCGCCGGCGTTGACAGGACCTGTGGCGAAGCTGTCGGTGATGGTGCCGCCGTTGTAGCCGACCAGCCCGCCGTCGAACGACGTGCCGTTGGGTGCGGTGACCGTGCCCGTCGAGAAACTGGTCGAGATCCTCCCGCCATTGATGCCGACCAGGCCACCGACGTTGCTCGCGCCGGTGATGGCGACCGATGCGTTGCTGCCGGTAATGGTGCCCTGGTTCTCGCCGACCAGCCCGCCGTCCCATCCCTGGCTGGCGTTGATGGTGCCGGTGGCGTAGCTGCCGGTGATGGTGCCGCCGTTGTAACCGGCCAGGCCCCCGACATGCTGTCCCCCGGTCATCGACAGGCCAGTGACGGTCGAATTGAGGATCGTTCCCATATTCTTGCCGACCAGGCCGCCGGTCGCGTTGGTGACGGCGCCGACGACGGGGCCGCTGATCGTCGATCCGGACAAGAGGTTGACGTTGGCGATCAAGCCGTTGTTTTGGCCGGCCAGCGCGCCCATCCATTGCGAGGTCGTGCCGCCGACATAGCCGCTGCTGATCGAAAACGAGGCCAGATTGAGGTCGCGGATGGTGCCGTAAGTAACATCGAACAGGCCGACATTCGGCATCAGGCTGCCGGTCAGCGTGAACCCGCTGACGGTATTGCCCAGGCCTTCGAAGATCCCGGCTCCGGTAATGGAATTGCCGAACGACGAGATTGCGGTGCTGCCGATGCCGGAAACGCTGCTGCCCAGCGCGTAATAGCCACCTGGATTGGCGTCGATGGCGCTGACCAGGCTGCCCCAATTGGTCATGACCGTGTAGGATTGCCCGGCGATCGACAGGGTGTCGGTCGGCTGCAGGGTGACATTGCCGCCGCTGCCGAAGGCCAGTGCTCCATAGCTGCTGCTGGCGCCCACCGTACCCGGCGTGTTGGTCCGGTCGCCGTAGACCAGGGACAGCGTTCCCGCGCTCCCGCTATGGCTGATGGTGGCATTGATCTGGATGTTGCGGTAGGCGTCCAGCGTCAGGCTGCCGCCAGCGCTCCAGCTGACGGGGCTGGCCACGATGATATCGCCATTGCCCGAACTGTTGGCCGAGCCGTAGGCGCTGCTGGCGGTGCTGGACGTGGTCTGGACGAGGACATTGCCACCGCTGCTCAGCGCTGTGCCGATGGCCGCGGCGCCGGTGGCGTCGATGGTCAGGTCATAGGGATCGAGCAGCCAGGTGCCCGCCTTGCCATGCGCCGAGCCGGTGTTGACCGTCACCTTGCCGATGGTGAGATAATGCCCGGAGGTCTCGATCGAGCCGCCCTTCGCGTCGCCCGAAGCGTCGAGTACCGCGCCGTCGGCCACCGTCGTTGTGCCGCCAACCGCCTTGATCACGCCGCCGGTCTCGCCGGCAGTCTTGCCCGCCGCGCTGATCGTGCCGCCGACCACCATCGCGCCGTCGCCGGAATCCAGGGTCACCGTGCCGTTGGCCACCGAGACGCTGTCGGCGCGGATGATGCCGCTGGTGTTGATCAAAGTGTCGGCGATCGCCGAGGCCGCCCGGGCGGTGACGAGAACCTTGCCGCCATCGGCCAGCAGGCTGCCGCTGTTGGTGACCGATCCCTGATCGACCGGCGTCGTGATCTGATAGTTGAGCAGATTGTCGCCGACCAGATCGATGGCGAACGTCTTGGCGCCGCCGAGAACCACGGTGCCCAGCCGAGCCTCGATCACTCCTTCGTTGCTCACCGTCTGCGCCGAAAGAACCACCGAGCCGCCGGGCGTCGTCTGGATGGTGCCCAGATTGCTCACCGAGGCGTTGGCGTTGGGCGAGGCGATGCCGAAGCTGTAATTGCCGGCGATGAAATCCTTGTCGCGAATGTCCGAGGTGGTGGCCAGCAGGCCGCCGACATTGACCTGGGCGCCCTTGCCGAACAGCACGCCATTGGGATTGACCAGCCACACCTGGCCGTTGGCCGACAGCGCGCCATAGATCGACGAGGCGTCGCCGCCGGTGACCCGGTTCAAGCTGATCGACGAGGAGGAGGGCTGAACGAAGGTGGCGCTTTCCTTCGCTGACAGCGAAAAGGCGGTCCAGTTGATGATCGCCTTGTCGGTGCTCTGGCGGATCGTCGTCGTGTTGGCGGTGCTGCTGATCGCCGCCTGGCCGGCGGCCAGGGTGCCGCCACTGGGGCCCGCCCCGGCGTCGGAAGCGGTCCAGATCAGGCAGGTGGCGACCGAGATCAGGGCGGTGGTCGCGCATAGCGCCTGGCGCAATCCGGTCCCTTTGGCCGATCGGACGGTGTGTCCTCTCATGGTGAGCTTGTCGAGGGACGCATAAGCGGTCGAGCCATTCCGACAGTCAGCTTGCCGAGGCGCCACGTGAATTCTGGATGTGATCATTTGTCCCATCCTTCATCAGAACTTGATCGAGCCGTTGAAAAACACCCGCGAATCACGTTTACCGTTGCCGCTGGTGGCCACCGGCAACAGGCTGCGGGCCAATTCGACGGCCAGGGAGATATTCTTGAAGGCCACCGTCCGCAATCCGCCGCCGGTCGATTGCAGCTTGTTCTCGCTGATCCGTCCGGTATGTACCCAGACCTTCGCCGTATCGTAGAAGGTGTAAAGCTGGGCCTGATCGAGGTGCAGATCCGAGGCGTCGAGGTCATAGCGAAGCTCGAGGGCGCCGCCCATTCCGTTGTCGCCGGTGATCGCGGCGGGATCGTAGCCACGGCCGATCTGGGCGCCGCCGAAGCTCATTTCCTCGCCGATCAGCAGTGTGTTGAAGGCGTATTGGCCGCTGCCGGTGATCGAAACGCTCAACGGTCCGTCCAGCGTCTGCACCCGGCGCAGTTGCGCGGAGAGTTTGGTGAAATCGGAACGTCCGCCGACCCGTGACAGAGTGGGGCTGCCGTCCTTCGAGGCGCCGAAAATGTCCAATCCCCTGGCAAGATCGACGGAGGCGGTGTTGGCGCCGCCGAACAGGGCGGCGTTCTGATAGGCCAGCCCGATATCGGCGACCCGCCATTCGTCGTGGCTGTAAGGGGCGGCCAGCACATGGACGTCGGCCGACTGCCAGGTCACTCCGCCTTCGATCGACAGTCGTTCCTGGCGGCCGACGATCAACGGATAGCTGACATGCGGGCCGACGGCGATGCTGTCGGAGACCAACTTCAGATCGGCCACCGCGCCGGCCGGCTCGCCGTGCGAAACCAGTCCGCTCATGCTGAGGGTGGCCCCGCCGGCGCCGACCGGAAGGACGTATTTTCCCTGGACCGAGTTCCGCTGGTTGAAATCGTTGCTGCTCGAGACGTTCAACAGAATCTGCCCGCCGTCATCCAGCGGCGAACGGACCGCCAGATCCACCGATTCGGTCCAGGCGCCATTCGACTGGGAGCTGCGATTGTCGGTCGACAGCAGCAGCGTGTAAGGTTCCGACGACACGGTGACCACCAGATCGGACGCCCCCGGCTCGGTCGCCGAGGGGCGCAGAAGGCCGGAGACATTGGCTCCCGGAATGGTGTTCGCCGTTACAAGGGCGTGCTCGATGGTCTCGAGCTTGAGCGGCCGGGATGATGGCACCGGGGACAGAAGCGCTTCGACGCGTTCGCGGGTCGAAGCGTCGCCGCCGACGACCGAGGTCGCGCTGACATATCCCTCGACCACGGCGATCTGGAAGATGCCGTTGGTGACGTTTTGCGTCGGAACATAGGCGCGGCTGAGAATATATCCGTCGGTCCGATATTTCTCTTCGATCTTTTCGGCGACGCCGATCAGATCGGACAGGTGGATGGTGCGACCGACCACCGGTTCGATCAGTGGCCGGAAGTCCTCGGCGCGATAGGCGGAGACACCGGACAGGGTAATGTCCTTCAACTCGAAGGACAGTTCCTCGGCGGCGCGGGGCACCGGCGATCGGCGTGGGGCCTGAATGGTGAAATCAAGTTCGGCCGGCGGGGCCGCTTCCGGCAGGGCGCGTTCGCGGCCCGGTTGCACGGTGCCGAGGAAATTCTGTGCCAAAAGCTGTTCCGCCGCCGCCAGGGACGCCGGCGCCAGGAGCAAACCGAGGACCACGGAGGATTTCAACGGAAGGGAACGGATCAGTCCGCTCACGTTTTTCCCTTACGCGACGCGACGTCTTCGTTCGTTAAGACCCGATGCATTGTGACCCCCACGACAAATAGCGATAGATTTGAAGTACGCTTCCGCGAAAGCTCGACAAATCCAATGCCCCACCCCCGGCCGGCACCCAATTCCGGCCAAAGGCAACACACACTTCCGCTTGTGCGGACAGGCTATTTTTTTCCCCTATCCTGTTTATTACTCTTTCTATCCATCCTGCACCAGGAGAAACAATAAGTTGACCTGTCTCGGACAGGACGAGAATTATCCTCCATTTCTCACGCTCCCATCCCCATTGCGTGGTGACGCGACACAATCCAACGTCCCGCTGGGACGCAAGGCAAGGCGGTTCACGGAGAGGGAGAAGAGCCTTGCAGCCTCGTGCGGCCCAGGCTAACGTCTTGCCGCTTCCGCCGGGGGACGATCCGGTGGGGCGGGGGGCGTGGCGAAATGGTATACGCAAGCGACTTAAAATCGCTCGACTTCGGTCATACGGGTTCAAGTCCCGTCGCCCCCACCAATATTCAGGCTAATTTTATCCAGGCTTTCCGCCATTTTCAGAGAGTGAGGCTTGCGTTAAACTGATTTTAGGCACAATTTAGGCACAGTTGGTGTCTCAAATTGGTTGAAAATCGTGGCAAGCATTTCAGAAAAGCGCAACGCGGCCGGCCAGTTGATCGGCTATCGTGCCCAGATCCGCAAGGCCGGCTTTCCTGCCCAATCCAAAAATTTCACCGGGCGTGACGCCCTGGCCAAGGTCAACATGTGGGTCACGACGACCGAGGCACAAATGGTCGTCGACACGTTCGTCGATCTGCGCCAGGCCAAGGCGATGACCGTACGTGAAGCACTTAAAAGGTATCTGCGGGAGATTACACCGACCAAGAAAGGGCGGGCGCAGGAGACCGCGCGCATCAACGCCTGGCTCAAAGATCCGATCGCTGATTATTCGCTGACGAACCTCAGCGGACCGATCTTGGCGGAGTGGATTAGGAAGCAGCAGGCCGCGAAGCTCAGTGCTTCGACCATACGCAACAATCTGTGTATTATTGGAAATATGTACACTATCGCTGTGAAGAAATGGGGGATCGACATCCCACGAAATCCGGCGCGCATGGTTCAGTATCCCAAAAAAGCCGCCGGCCGAGACCGGAGATTGATTGACGACGAATACGATCGGCTGGTCTCCGCCTGTCTGCGATGTGACTCAATCTACGTTCGGTTGGCCATCGTGTGGGCTATCGAGACGGCCATGCGTCAAGGCGAGATCCTGGGATTGACGTGGGGTGATGTCAGCATCGACAAGCGGACCGCCCATCTTGCCGAAACTAAGAACGGCGGCAGCCGGACCGTTCCTCTCAGCAAAAGGGCTTTGGTCGTGCTCGCTGAAGCCGCGACCGCACAACCAGACAGAAAGCCAGCGGACCGCATTTTCCCGCTATCGCGAGATGGGCTTTACAACGCCTATGCCAAGGCGATGCGCCGGGCCAAGATCGAAAATTTAACGTTCCACGATCTGCGCCACGAGGCGACCAGCCGGATGGTTGAAAATCCTCGCCTGAAAGAGGCGCAAATCATGAAAATTACCGGGCATAAGGACTGGTCAATGTTCCAGCGCTACCACCAAATGCGCGTCGGAGAGTTGGCTGACTTGCTCGACGATTAGTCGTCGTCCGGCACGGGACAGTAGTGTCCCCAAACTGTCCCGAGGATGTGCCGAGAGCGTTGACGGATCCAAAAAAATTCGACACATTATCTCCGGTCCCCGTTAAATCCGCCAGTTTTTACGCAGGAACGGCGCGTTGGGACGGCCTCAGGTTCGCGACAAGTCCGGCGTTGCGATCATCACGGGTGCGGAGTCGGGCGCAGCGAAGGTTGCGCCATGTCCGAATCTCCACTTAAGCTCTATACGATTGACGAGTTCGCGGACCTCATCGGGTCCACGAGGAAAACCGTTTATGACTGGCTCCACCGAGGTGGAGCGCCGGCTCACATCAAGATCGGCAGATTTATCCGCTTTCCTGAAAAGGCCATCGTCGATTGGGTGGCCGCCAACACTCAGGCCGCCACCGTACGTAAACCGCGTTACCGCCCCGACCGTGCGCCAGGCGCTCGGGTGGTGGCCGGCGCCACCAGGAGAGGGCGGCCCCGTAAGGCGGGGCTGGCGGATGGAGGTGCGCGCTCAAAGACGCCGGCCGCACCCGCAGTTGCCGGGGGGGCAGAATGAACGCCATCGCCTCCGTCAATCTGACATTTCGTGATCCGCCCCAGGGGTCGAACGAGCAGTTCGATTTGTTCGTGCCATACATCACGAACCTGCCATTGCGAGATCAGCGCGAGACAATGGAAAGGCCATTTTTCAGCCTTGCCAAACGGAAGCGCCTGAAACCGATCAACTATAAGAGCCCCGATGGTTCGGTATGGGTAAACGTCGACCCGCACCCTACCTGGGGGATGGCGACTATCTGGGATGCTGACATCCTCATCTGGGCGGCTTCTCAAATCGCCGAACACATGCGTGCTCGAAAGAATGAGCCGCCGCCGCGGACCATCAAATTCATGCCATATCAACTTCTGCAGGCCATCCGCCGCGATGTCGGCGGCGACCAATACAAGCGTCTGCGCGAGGGACTGGACCGGCTAAAATTCACTGCGATCAAGACAAACATTCGCGGCAAGGGCCGCGATCGCCAAGCCAGCTTCAATTGGCTGGATCAGTGGACCGACGATGTGGACGAAGCGACAGGGCACAGCCGAGGCATGTCGGTCACCATCTCGGACTGGCTCTACGAAGGCATTGTCAAAGAAGGTGGTGTGCTGGCGATCCATCCAGACTATTTCTTGCTCACGGGCGCGTTGGAGCGATGGTTATACCGTATCGCCAGAAAGCATGCCGGTCACCAAGCCTACGGCTGCGGCATAACGGTGGCCGTGCTGTATGATAAATCCGGGAGCGAAGACCTTCCGAGGCGCTTCAAGGCGGCGCTGAAGGACATCGTGAAAAACGACTGCCTGCCGGAATACCACCTTGAATGGATCGACAAAACGGAAAGCGGCGATGCTGCGATCCACATGATAGAGCGCTCGTTGCTCGATCCAGCACATAAGGCTTTTACGTTCCCGGTTCGCAAGGACAAGCGTCGCCCGGTACCGGAAGGGGAAGCGTCGCCGATAAGCCGTGTTTCGAAGGCGTAACCCATTGTTTTTTATAAATTCTGACTTCAGCGACAAACAAAAATGGATGACGGGGAGCAAGGACACGTCTTTTCAGCGACGCTCTGTGGATTGTGTCGGCTTATCAGCGACGCTTGGCACGGCTTATCAGCGACACTTGGCACGGCTTATCGGCGACGGAAACACGGCTTATCGGCGACGCTGGCATCGGGAAAAACGGCAGTTTTCCTCGTGTTTCACGGGTGTTTCACACCCCTTAACTTATTAACATAGATTCTAACAGAATCTTTTAACTGATACGCGTTGTGGATAACTCTTTTTCCTCTCATTCAAAATCGGCCAGGCGTATCGCGCCCCGGCGGGGCGCTGCCTGTAACGGGGCGCGCATAAAGCGCCCCTCAATAAGGAGTTTGCAGGACGCGAAAGGCGTTTTGCGTGGTGGAAACATCGAGTCTCGCGACCCCAGCGTAGGGGGCTACACCGACAGCGCCGGAAGAGGTTTACGAAGGGCTTCGCCCTTCACCCGTTACAAAATTACAAAGGATGACGGCATCATGAGAGTATTTGGAAGTTCGGTTGAACTAGGTGGGATGGAACTCGACGACGATAACGGTGAAGTCGAGTGTCCAGAATGCGGAAAGACGGCCCAATATCGAAATTGGGAGCAACTCGACGGCGGATCGATCAATAGATATAAGCGGACGACTTGCTACGCTTGTGGCTATGACAGCGGTGAGCAGTGGGATGTTTCATGATCGTCCATTTTGACGTAGTGCAGCGTTACTGTGTAACGCATCGCCCAACGGTCGCAGCCGAACCGTGTCCGCCACACCAATGCGCGTCGGCGAGTTGGCCGACTTGCTCGACGACTAGTCGTCGTCAGACAAGACGTTCTTTCGTGTGGTCGCATCGTGTCAAAGTAAGAAGAAGTATGACGAAGTAAGTTGAAGTAACTACGAAATGCTTATGACATTAAAATAGAAAAATATGCGAAAAAATATCGAAATGTAGTTTGTAATTATGCGTAAATATGCCTATTATGTTTCTTAGGCCCGCTGGTTAAAGACAAGTGCCAGCCTCATAGGCCAAGTCGGTCCGCTGTGCCCGCCCCAATTCATTTTGAGGCGGGCTTTTTGTTCTGGAGGTGCGTCATGTTTGATGAAGCTGATCGTTTTTACCGCCAGCTCGCAAGGTGCGATGGCAACGTCGCGACGTTGATCGCGAGAGACTGTCGTCGGCGCCAATATCTCCGCCGGTTGATGGTTGTGGTCATTCTTTCCAGTGGCGGTTTCGCAAGCATAGCCATCGGTGAGTATGTCGGTGTCGCGATTAATAGCGTCGAGGTCGCGATGGCCCTGGGAATCGT
>DATNIV010000149.1:0-15147 GCA_035604255.1 Telmatospirillum sp.
GGACGTCGCCACCACATAGCCTGAAATGACGACGATGGTCATTTGCATGGTAAAGGGAATCATCGTCCAAAAACCGCCGCCGAAAGACGTCGCGACGTCCATCGGTTTGGCGCCGAGCGCCAAGTCGGCCAAGGCGACGACGATCACCGCCAAAGAGGCAAACACAAAGGAATCGGGATACCAGCGTTCGGCCCAAGCCGTAAAGCCGATAGCCCAACGGGCCATCAGGCCAAGTTTTTGTGAAGGAAGGTCAGTGGAAATCTTGGTCGATTCGCTCATGACGCGATCATCCTTTCTTGAAGGTCCCTCTCGGCCTTGCTTAGTGGATCTCTTTATTTTGCGACCGAGAAATAAAACAATAGGCGACAGTATCGTTCGGAGTTGCCTGCGCCGAGTTCGGCAAATTGGTCTGTCAGGGGAATGGTAGGACTTTTTGGTGTCAGACAAACGCCATGCACAAAGGTTATAATCATCAATATAATTGCAACCATTAGTTGATCATAAAGTAATTTATGACCTACATTTGCAAAATATTGTGATATCGCATTGGTCAAGACGGCTTCCTGCCATGATTTTATCGGCGCACAACTTGCCACATTCAACATTCCGGAAAATTAACCGCATTGTTGAACGAACAACCGTGCACTCTCTCGTTATTTCTCAAGGATTGAGCAATAATCATGCCATTAATATGGCCATCTGCATGCCGCTGCCGTCTGCGCCACCACTCTTTTGAGATGAGTCCGGCGGCGATCGATTAATATTATGATTTTAATATGTATTTTTCAGACAAGGTTTTTCCGCCCCACACGCACAAGAAAGAGGCGCGGAAAATCCAGCGACAGGTCACGAGTTCGGGGCATCGATTCCGGGGCGCAATTTCTTGCGTAGGTGCAATGAATTGCGCAGTTAAAATTCAGTATTCTCTTGATGAGAAGAAAACGGAGCGACAGGGGTGCCCCCTTGTCAATTTTATCCTACCCTTTTCGGCCGCGTTTCGCAGATGATCGGCCCTCATCCTTTCGAAGACCGTCCCCTTCGCGGAGATATGAAGTGTCAGAATCCGTCATTTCCGATATTCAACAATCGACCGGTATCATTCGGCTGAACCGCCCACAGGCCCTCAACGCCCTCAATCTCTCGATGATTCAATCGCTGCATGCGGCGTTGGATCGCTTCGCGTCGTCCCCGTCCATTGCGCGGGTCATCATTGAAAGCGCCAGCGAAAAGGCCTTCTGTGCCGGCGGCGACATGCGCCGGGCGCGCGAACTGGTGCTGGAAGGCAAACAGGAAGAGGCCGTCGCTTTTTTCGAGGCCGAATTCGACGTCAATGCGCTGATCGCCGCCTTCCCGAAACCGTTCATAGCCCTGATTGACGGGATTTGCATGGGCGGCGGACTAGGCCTGTCGGTGCATGGGCCATACCGCGTGACCACCGAACGCGCCTTGTTTGCCATGCCGGAAACCGCCATCGGTTATTTTCCCGATATCGGCGGCACCTATTTCCTGCCCCGCTTGGGAACAGGGCTTGGCCATTATCTGGCCTTGACAGGGACCCGCCTGCGTGGTGCCGACGCGGTTCGCCTGGGGATCGGCAGCCATTTCGTCGCCGCCTCCCGTTTGCCCCCCTTGCGCGCCGCCCTGATCGGCGCTGACGACGACGACATCCCAGCCATCCTGGCGCCCTTCATCTCCCCGGTCCCCGCCACCGGCAATGAGGACAAGATCGCGCGTCTCGCCGCGCTCTTCGACGCCCCCTCGGTGAGGGCCATCGTGGCCAATCTCGAAGCTGACGCCTCACCCATCGCTACGGAAGCGTTGGCCGAATTGCGCGCCGGGGCGCCGTCCAGTATCGACATCACCTTTCGTTTGTTGCAGGCGGGCTTGGACCGAACATTAGGCCAATGCTTGAGCGCCGAGTTGGCCACGGTCCGCGCAATCCTCCCCTCGCCCGACTTCATCGAAGGCGTTCGGAGCGTCCTGGTCGACAAGGACCGCAAGCCCCGTTGGACCACCAGTCTGGAGGGGGGCGTCGCCGCGTCTTGAAGGCGCCCGAGCACACAAAAACACCGGCGGAATGGGACACCCCTTTCCGCCGGTGGTTTTTTCACAATATCCTCAACAAGACCTTAGATCAGCGCGGCGCCATCACCATAACCATCTGGCGCCCTTCCATCTTGGGGAACTGCTCGACCTTGGCCAAATCGTCCAGATGTTCGCGCACGCGATCCAGCACTTTCATGCCAAGATCCTGATGCGCCATCTCGCGGCCTCGGAAGCGCAAGGTCACTTTGACCTTATCGCCCTCTTCGATGAACTTCCGCATAGCCCGCATCTTCACATCGTAATCGTTGTCATCGATGTTCGGACGCAGCTTGATCTCTTTGACCTCGATCACCTTTTGCTTCTTGCGGGCCTCGGCCTTCTTTTTCTGGGCTTCGTATTTGTATTTTCCGTAGTCCAGAATTTTACAGACCGGCGGCTCGGCATTAGGCGACACTTCGACCAGGTCCAAACCGACCTCGGCCGCCATATCGAGACCTTCGCGGAGGGTAACGACCCCGACCATTTCCCCATCGGCGTCAACGAGCCGGATTGTGCGGGAGTCGATTTCGTTGTTGATGCGCGGACCATCTTGGTCCTTCTGCGCAGGTGCGGGTGGCTTGACTATGTAAACTCTCCTCGGTTGGGCGGAAGCACAACAGGCGCGGTCTGCCCCACGGCCAACACGCCCCGTTCCGTCACGTAAAAGATTCAGGCTCCCGGCGGGAGAGCCTCGGCCGTTAGTTTAACAATGGCGTCTTCCAGCGCAAGCGTTTCTTGGGCACTGCCACCCAATCGCCTGACCGCCACCGACGCCGTCTCGCTCTCGCGTTTGCCGACAACCAGCAACGCCGGCACTTTCGCCAGGGAATGCTCGCGCACTTTATAGTTGATTTTCTCGTTTCGGAGATCGAGTTCGGCCCGAAGACCGGCCGCTTTCAAGCGGGCCAACACCGATTTCGCATAATCGTCGGCTTCGTTGGTGATCGTCGCCACCACCACCTGCACCGGAGCCAGCCACAAGGGGAAGCGGCCGGCGTGATGCTCGATCAGAATGCCGAGGAACCGCTCGAACGACCCCAGGATGGCGCGATGCAGCATCACCGGCGTCGTCTTGCTGCCATCCTCGGCAACATAGGTGGCCCCAAGCCGCTCCGGAATGACATAGTCCACTTGCAACGTGCCGCATTGCCAGTCACGGCCGATGGCGTCCCTGAGCACGAACTCCAGTTTCGGACCATAGAATGCGCCCTCACCCGGATTGGGCACGGTATCCAGCCCCGCTTCCGTGGCCGCCGCCTGCAACGCCGCCTCGGCGCGATCCCAAGCCTCATCCGTCCCACCCCGCAATGCCGGGCGATCGGAGAATTTCACTCGGACGTCTTCGAACCCGAAGTCCTTGTAGACCGACTTCAACAGCTCGCAGAACGCCACTGTTTCCGAGGTGATCTGATCTTCGGTACAGAAGATATGAGCATCGTCCTGGGTAAAGGCGCGGACCCGCATGATGCCATGCATGGCGCCCGACGGTTCATAGCGATGGCAGGACCCGAATTCCGCCATGCGCAAGGGCAGATCGCGATAACTGCGAATGCCGGTGCGGAAAATTTGCACATGGCACGGACAGTTCATCGGCTTGATCGCCAGCGTCCGCTCGTCCGGCGTCTGCACCGTGAACATATTGGCGCCGAATTTGTCCCAGTGACCGGATGCCTCCCACAGCGAGCGGTCAACCAGTTGCGGAGTCTTCACCTCGACATAACCGGCGTTTTCCAGCCGCCGACGGATATAGCTCTCGACGGTGCGCCACAGGGTCCAGCCCTTCGGATGCCAAAAGACGGAGCCGACCGCCTCTTCCTGCTGATGGAACAGCTCCATCTCGCGGCCCAGCCGGCGGTGATCGCGTTTTTCCGCCTCTTCGAGCATGGTGAGATAGGCCTTCAGGTCCTTCTCATCGAACCAGGCGGTGCCGTAGATCCGCTGCAGCATCTCGTTCCTGGAATCGCCACGCCAATAGGCGCCGGCCACCTTCATCAATTTGAAGGCCTTGCCCAGCTTGCCCGTCGACGGCAGATGCGGCCCGCGGCATAAATCGATGAACTGACCTTGACGGTAAAGACCGATGGGCTGATCGGCGGGGATCGAGGCGATGATCTCGGCCTTGTATTTTTCGCCCAGCCCCTCGAAGAAAGCGACGGCATCGTCGCGCGTCCATTCTTCGCGACTGATCACCTCATTGCGGGCGACGATCTCGCCCATCCGCGCCTCGATCTTTTCCAGATCCTCGGGCGTGAAGGGCGTGGCACGGGCAAAGTCGTAATAGAAGCCGTTCTCGATGGACGGTCCGATAGTGACCTGAGTCTCGGGATAAAGCTCTTTGACCGCCTCGGCCATCACATGCGCGGCATCATGGCGCAGCAATTCCAGCGCATCGGCGTCCCGATGGGTGACGATGGCCACCTTGGAGTCGGTTTGAATGAGCGTCGCCAGATCTTTCATCTGACCATCGATCCGCACGGCCAGGGCCGATTTGGCCAGGCCGGGACCAATATCACTGGCGATATAGCCCCCCGTCACCGGTTGGTCGTAACGACGGACGCTTCCGTCGGGCAAGGTAATGGCAACCATGAACTTCGCACTCGTACTGCGGAAACCGTAAAACGGGGACAATAAGCGGATCGACCGCCAAGTCAAGACACGCGGGGACAAAGCTGCCCAGCTTTCGAGACCGACAAGCGATATCTCGTCATGATCGTCCCGAGAACCATTGCTGGCACGAAAATCTCTGTTATCTTCGCGCGGCTATGCTGGAAGCTTTCACCCCTCCGAATGCCCTTTTCATCGCGACGACGGCGGTCATTCTTGCCGTCCCCGGTCCGACCAATGCGCTTTTGGCCGCATCAGGAGCGGCGCATGGCCTTCGCCTTTCGCTGAAGCTGGTTCCAACGGTCCTGATCGCCTATCTGGCCGCCATCCTCGCCTGGGGCATTGTGCTCACGCCGGCGGCCGCGGCTTGGCCGCCGATCGCCCCCTTGATGCGACTGGCCTGCGCCCTCTTTCTGGCCGTGACCGCAGTACGCTTGTGGCGCGGCACCACCCGTCTGTCGGCAACGCCGACACCGAGCGTCAACACGCGTGCGATAACGCTCGTCACGCTGCTGAACCCGAAGGCCGTCCTGTTCGCCACCGGAGGATTTCCGCCGACGGCGTTTACGCAACCCGACGTCTTTTATGCGATGGCCGTCGCCTTCGCCATCCCCCAGCTCCCCATTGCCCTGGCCTGGATCGGCGTTGGCGCGTCTCTCAGCGGCACGGTTGGACGGATTTCGCCGCAGACGATCCATCGCATGGCCGCCATTCTTCTCGCGTTCTTTTCCGCCTCCATCGGGGCTTCGGCGCTGATCTAGCCTCCCGATTCCGCACGGCACGCGTTTAACGATGACCACAGCACGGCATCGCGGTCAGACAACCGATTTCGACCAAAGTCGCTCGAACCGCTTCGTTGAGCGGCGTATTGATCTCGCCCCCGAGGAAGCCAATCAACTTGCTGTTTTCGAGTTTGACCGACTCGGTCCACAGGTAGCGCATCTCGATGATCTCGCGGAGCGGAATGCGCGATTTAACAGGCGGTCATCTGAGATGTCTGCCCGTTACGCTATGCCTCGTAAAGAATACCGTAACCACCGTTCATTCTCTTGATGCGTGCGAAGGTACCGCCGCCTTTTTGACGATAGGCCTCTCCCGTCAGCACATCGAGCCCATCGATTGTGTGAATGGCCAGATAGACGGGACATCCACGGCCCAACGCCTTGAAACGCTGCGACGTGTGAAAGCCGGCAACCGAGATGAGAGCGGGCAGCTTGTCCAGGCTATAGAAATCGTTCCATTCGGCTTCGCTGCCGGGATCGGCATAGCTGCATTCTACGGTGTAGATCATGGGATTACCCTCTCAGGTGCGCGAGCGGATCGCGCCGTCGCATCACATTGATATTGGGTAATGATACTTGGACAAGTTCTCCGCATATAGCGATGCTAAGTCAGGCTTCAATGACTTTTAGTCAATCTGACATCTGGCACATCTGCTCTGCGAGGTTCACGTGCGACGGAAAATTCCCAGCAATTCCGCTCTCATGGCGTTCGAGGCGGCGGCACGGCACGGCAGCTTCGCCCGCGCCGCCGATGAACTGGCTCTGACGGAAGGGGCCATCAGCCGTCAGATTGCGCGTTTGGAGGATTTTTTGGGGGTCGCTCTCTTCGATCGCATTGGAAACCGCGTTCGGCTCGCGCCGAATGGAACGCGATACGCCTCTCAGGTCCGCGAAGTCCTTGATCGTCTGGAGCGAGACAGTCAGTACCTGATGGGGCAACCCATTGATGGGGAAAGCATCGATATTGCCGCCATCCCGACCTTCGCCACCCGCTGGCTCATTCCTCGCCTGAAGCGGTTTCAGGACAAGCACCCGAATATCACGGTGCATCTTGCCGAACGCATGGAGCCTTTCATTCTCGCCGGGAGCGGGATCGACGCCGCAATCCATTTCGAGCATCCCGCATGGGCGGGAATGCGAACGCATCGGTTGTTGCAGGAGGTCTTGATCCCGGTTTGCCACCCGGATTTTCTCACGGACGCCACGCCGGAGATAGTGTTGGATAAATTGCCGCGCCTTCACAGACGCCAAAATCCGGAAGCATGGCAGCTCTATGCACAGGAGACCGGCATCAAGCTGACCAATCCGGCGGTCGGCGCGCGTTACGATCTCCACGCCATGCTGATTGAGGCCGCTCTGGCCGGCTTGGGCGTCGCACTGGTGCCGCGCCTTTACGTCGAGGCCGAACTGAAACAAGGCCGTCTGGCAGCTCCTTGGCCGGAAGGCAAAACGATTGCAAAGACTTTCTGCCTCGTTCTTCCCGAGTCGATCAAGCTGGGTGAAGGGCCGTTACAGGCGTTTGCGAACTGGATTTTGGATGAAGCCAAGGTCTCAGAATTGGCCGCCTAGCGCAATGCGGCCGGTCCCTCCGTCATCGCCGCGAGCACCGGGGAGAGTTCAAGCTGGGTCAAATCATCCTCCCGCAGCACGCTCACCAAACCGCGCGGCGCACAGAGCGCGGGATCGGTATCGGCCGAGAACAACAGCACCGATGGACAGCCGGCGGCGGCAATGAGATGCATCGGCCCGGTGTCGTTCCCCACCGCCCCGGCGGCGCCGCGCGCCAATGCCGCGACATCCATGAAGTCGGTTCGACCGGACAACGACAGCGTGGCCGGACAATTGTTGGTCACCACCTTGATCTGATCGGCGTCGTCGCTCGTCCCCAAGACGACCGGCGTCACGCCGCGCTCCGCCAGATATTTGGCGACAAGCGCGAACCGATCGGCCGGCCACCGTTTTGCCGGTCGATGCGGCGCGCCGCCGGGAACGATCAAAGCATAGCGCGCCGGCAGAAAAAAACGCCCCACATCGGCCTTGATCCAAGACAGATCCGCCGGCGGCGTCGAGGCGATCCCCGCCATCGCCAATTGCTCCGCTTGGCGATCGACGACATGCATCAGATCCCGGTCCGGATTGGCATGGGGATGCGAGCAATTGTGCGCGGTCCCCGACCAGGGCGGATCCCCCATGAGATGGAAATAGGATGAACTGCGATCCGACGTCTGCAGGTCATAGACCATATCGAATTTGACCGAGCGCAACTTCTTGCGAAGACGCATCAAACCGGCGACTTCCCAAGGCCGTGGATGAGTGTCGATCCAAACGTCGTCGAAATAGGGACATTGCTCCGCCAAAGCGACGAAAGGTTTGGCCGTCAGCACCGTAATCTTCGCCTCGGGATGATGCGCCCTGATGGCGGCGAACGGTCCCATCGCCTGCACGAAATCGCCCAAAGACGAAAACTTGATTACGAGGATGCGTTGTTGTCCGACCATCCCGTTCCGGTCTCCGCAGATTCGCCGTCGATGAGCTCGCTGTAGACGCCAAGCGTCCGCGCGCACATCAGTTCGCGCGTGAAATTGTCTCGAACGAATTGAATCGCCATCGCGGCCCGGGTTTCGCGTTCTTCGGAACCGAAGGCCAGGGCGGACGCCAGGGCGGACGCCAAAGCCGCCGGATTGTCCGGCGGAACCAACGTGCCGGTCCGGCCGTCGAGCACATTCTCACGCGCCGCCCCATTGTTGGTCGCCACCACCGGCCGTCCCATGGCCTGCCCCTCGACGATGACACGACCGAACGCCTCGGGATCGGTTGACGCCGAGACCACCACATCGGTCAGCATATAGGCCGCAGGCATGTCGTTGCACTCGCCGACGATATGGACGATATCGGTCAGACCACGCCGCGCGACCAGCGATTTCAATTCATCGGTAAAAGCATCGCGCCCCTGGTCCGACCCGACCAGAAGACAGCGCACGTCGCGTCGCCCCAACATGGCAAGAGCCTCGATCAGCACCGTCTGTCCCTTCCAACGGGTCAAACGCCCCGGCAACATGATCACCGGATATCCGTCGGGAAGACGCCAGCGTTGTGCCAATTGAATGATGCGCTCCTGGCTGACTCGCGCCGGATCGAAGCGCGACAAATCGACTCCTCGGTGGACGATACGGATTTTGGCGGGATTGGTCCGGTAAACGGCCTGCATATGGTCGGCGATAAAATGACTGATGGCGATCACCCGCTCACCCTTCGTCATGATCGCGTTATAGGCGTTTTTCAGCCCCAGCAGTCCGACATTGTAGGTCCCGTGAAAGGTCGTCAGGAAATGGGCCCCGGTTTTTTTCGCAGCGGCATGGGCACTCCATGCCGGCGCCCGTGAGCGAGCATGGATGACATCCACGCCATATTGCCGGATGATAGCCTCCAAACGGGCGACATTGGCCCGCATCACCAGGGGATTCTTGCTGTGCAGCGGGAGTTGGATGTGCTTCGCTCCCAAGCGATCCAATTCGCGCACCATGGGACCGCCGCTGGAGGCCACCAAAGCCGTCCAACCGGCCTCGATCAAAGCACCGGCGACATCGATGGTGCCACGCTCGACGCCTCCGGTGACCAGCGCCGGCAGCACTTGCAAAACCACATTCCGGCGTTCGCGTCGTGATAGAACGTCAGAGGTATCGTTATCTTTTAAGGACATAGTGAACTTGGAAATTTGAGATGATGAAAAACGAAGACTCGGCCCAGGCTGCCGGAACGGGCGGGATATTAACACGGGCCGGCGACACCACAATCGCATACAACAGGCTGACCGGAAAAAACCCCGGAATCGTTTTTCTCCATGGATACAAATCCGACAAAACCGGAGGAAAAGCGTTGGCGATCGAAGCCTTCTGCGCGAAGCGCGGTCAGGCCTTCGTCCGTTTCGACGCCAGCGGTCATGGGGAAAGCGAGGGGACCTTCGAAGACGGCACCATCAGCCAATGGGCCAACGACGCCGTTTCGGTACTCGATTCCCTGACCGAAGGGCCTCAAATTCTCGTCGGATCGAGCATGGGCGGGTGGGTGATGTTGCTCGCCGCTCTCGCCCGGCGGCAGCGCGTTGTCGGACTCTTGGGCTTGGCTGCGGCCCCCGACTTCACCGAGGATTTGATGTTCAACGGTTTCAGCCTTGAACAGAAGCAACGCCTGCTGCGGGAAGGCCGCGTCCTTATCGAGGACCATTATGGCAATCCGCCCTATCCGGTCACCCGGCGACTGATCGACGACGGCCGACAGAATCTGCTGCTGCAGGGGCCGATCAACCTCTTCTGCCCGGTGCGACTGATCCACGGTCAGAAGGACGATGACGTCCCATGGCACACCGCGCTCCGCCTACAGGATCATCTGGCCTCGGACGATGTGGAGGTGACCCTGGTCAAATCCTCCGGTCACCGCCTGAGCGAACCGGCCGATATCGCGCGTATGCTGGATACCTTGGAAAGCCTGCTGAAGACGGTCGAGGGCGGAGCGGAGGCATCTTAGGGACCGTCCGCTCTAGACCAACGCCCTCAAACCCTCCCGATAGGTTGGAAATTGCAGCCTCACGCCCAGATCGCGTTTGATGCGGTCGTTGCGGACGCGGCGGTTATCGGCCCAGAAGCTCTGCGCCATCGGTGACAGGCTCGCCTGGTCGAACGGAGTCTCCGGCGGAATGTCCCGCCCCAGGAGTTCGCAGGCGAAAGCAACGACGTCCTGCGGCGGCGCCGCTTCGTCATCACAAACGTTATAGACGGTTCCGGGGGCGATCCGCGCCATCGACGCCTGCAAGACGATCGCGATGTCTTCGACGTGAATGCGGCTGAAAACCTGATCCGCCTTGACGATTCGCCGCGCCACGCCAGCCCGGACCTCGTCGAGACCGTTGCGACCGGGACCATAGATTCCAGCCAAGCGGAACACATGGACGGGGAGATCCTGTTGACGGCGCAAATCGAGCCAGTCGGCCTCGGCGTTCACCCGTCGCCAGGACCGCGCCGACGTCGGCCGAAGTGCCGAGGTTTCGTCCACCCACGCCCCGCCGTGATCGCCATAAACGCCGGTGGTCGAAAGATAACCGATCCAGGAAAGACTGGTCTTCGCCGCCACGATCGCCGGTCTGGCAAGATCGAGAACGGGATCGCCGTCCGCGTCCGGCGGGACCGAGGACAGAATATGCGTGGCCCCGGTCAAGGCTCCTCCCGGCAATCCATGCTGTCGATCGAAACAGAAGGTCTCAACGCCAAGATCGGCGAGCCGCGCCAGATGGTCGGGCTCGCGCGCGGTGCCGGCAACCCGCCAACCCGCCGCCAGACATCGGCGCGCGAGAACTTCGGCGCTGTAGCCGAGACCGAAACAGAATAATCGAGGGCTCATGGCGGTCCTTGCATTCGGAAACGATTGGACGGACTGTACCGCCGATACGCAATCAGGAACAAGACATGCCCCGACGCCTCCTCACAACCGCTGTTTTGCTGACCATGCTCGCCACCCCCGCCCTGGCTGCCGGCAAGGATGCGCCGGGCGCCAAACCCGCGCCAGCCACCAAGTCCACTCCGAGCGCCGGCGCCAATGCCGGAGAAGGCATCGACAATGCCGCTCAATATAAGCATTGCATCGCCCTGGCGCGCCAAAAACCCGAAGAGGGATGGGAAGAAGCGCTGGCCTGGACCAGCCTTGGCGGCGGCGAAGCGGCGCGCCATTGCGGGGCCGTCGCCCTGATCGGCCTCAGGCAATTCGAAGAAGGCGCCAGCCGACTCGAAGACCTCGCCGCCTCCAGCCACGCCGACGTCAAGCTGCGCGCCGGCATGCTGGCGCAAGCCGGCCAAGCCTGGCTGTTGGCGAAAAATCCGGAACGCGCGAATGCCGCACAAACGGCGGCGCTCAAACTGGTTCCCGATGCTCCCGATCTGTTGGTCGATCGCTCGCAAAGTTTGGCGGAAGCGAAAAACTACAAGGACGCGCTCGCCGATCTGAACCGCGCCCTCCTGGTGGCGCCGAATCGCGTCGATGCCCTGACGTTCCGAGCGGCGACCAAACGCTTCCTCGACGATCGGAACGGCGCCGAGGCGGATATCGTTCAGGCCTTGAAAATCGACCCCCTGTACCAAGACGCCTGGCTGGAAAGCGGAATTCTGAAACGATTGGCCGACGACAATGGGCAAGCGCGTCAAGCCTGGCTGAAGGTTCTGGAAATCGCTCCCAGTTCGCCCGCTGCCGATCTCGCCCGACGCAACATCGAACTTCTGGACGTGAAGGATCGATGATGCTAATGATTCTCGTATGAACGTTTGGACTGTCCAGCAGGCGCTTTTGCGACTTCTTGGCCCGGCCTCCCTTGGAGACCGGGACATTGTCGTTGGCGTGCTGTCTGTGGAGTCATCCGTTCATGGGATCCCATCGGTCCTTTTCTAACCCTTCCCAAGTAAGAGCCTGTCCGTTCAGCCGGCAAAAGCGCCTGATGCTTTTGCGCGTCCGCCATTTGGCACGACTTTGACGCGGCTCCTCATCCCACCCCACACTTTCTTTTCGAGGAGTCCCGACGATGGACAAGATGCCCTTTGGTAAATACCGCGCTTTCACGCCGATTTCGTTACCCGACCGTCAATGGCCCAATCGCGTCATCGAAAAGGCCCCCATCTGGTGCAGTGTCGATCTGCGCGATGGCAACCAGGCGCTGATCGAACCCATGTCTCCCGACGCCAAACGGCGCATGTTCGCGCTGTTGCTGGAAATGGGATTCAAGGAAATCGAAGTGGGATTTCCCGCAGCGTCACAGACCGATTTCGATTTTCTGCGAATGCTGATCGACGAAAAACTGATTCCCGCCGACGTCACCATCCAGGTCCTGACTCAGTCGCGGGAGCATTTGATCCGCCGTACCTTCGACGCCATTCGGGGGGCCAAGAAGGCGATCGTGCATCTCTATAATTCGACGTCGGAATTGCAGCGCCGCGTCGTCTTCGGCGCCGACCGCGAGGCGGTCACCGGCATCGCGGTCACCGGAACACGATTGATCAAAGACTTGGCCTCCCGGATGACCGGCACCGAAATCGTGTTCCAATATTCGCCGGAGAGCTTCACCGGCACCGAGTTGGATTATGCGGTGGAAATCACCGAAGCGGTGATGGCCGTCTGGCAACCGACGGCCGATAAGCGGATGATCGTCAATCTGCCGGCCACCGTCGAAATGGCCTCGCCCAATATCTACGCCGATCAGATCGAATGGTTCTGCCGGCATGTCAAAGATCGCCAGACCATCATTGTCAGCATCCATCCGCATAACGACCGAGGAACCGGGGTGGCCGCCGCCGAATTGGCCTTAATGGCCGGCGGCGATCGCATCGAAGGCACCTTGTTCGGCAACGGCGAACGCACCGGCAATGTCGACATTATCACCATGGCGATGAATATGGTGACGCAAGGTGTCGACCCCGAGCTGCAAATGTCGGATATCAACCACATTATCGAAACCTCGGAGGCCTGCACCCAGATCCCCGTTCATCCGCGTCACCCCTACGCCGGCACCTTGGTCTTCACCGCTTTTTCCGGCTCGCATCAAGACGCCATCAAGAAAGGCCTCACCGCCTTGCGTCTGTCCGGCGCCAATTTCTGGGAAGTCCCCTATCTGCCGGTCGACCCGGCCGATCTGGGACGCAGCTACGAGGCGGTGATCCGCATCAACAGTCAGTCCGGCAAGGGGGGAGTCGCCTATCTCCTGGAACAGGAGTACGGCCTGATCCTGCCGCGCGCAGTGCAAGTGGAATTCGCCCAGGTCGTGCAGCGTCGGGCCGACGCCAGCGGCAAGGAATTGTCCGCGACGGCCATCTGGGGATTCTTCGAGCAGGAATTTCTCAAGGCCGAAAGCCCTTACGCTCTGATGTCTCATGTGTTCGACCGCGACGGCGACGTCGGCAGGATGACCGCCACAGTTCGGGATGGCACGGGTGACCATCACATCCGAGGACGCGGCAACGGACCGATCGACGCCTTCATCGACGGACTGAAAAGCATGGGCGTGACGATCCAGCTGGCGGACTATCACGAGCATGCGGTGGGCCGGGGCGCCGCGGCAAAAGCCGTCGCCTATGTCGAAATCGCCGGTCGCGACGGCAGCCTGTCGGGTGTCGGTATGGACGACGATATCGTCACCGCCTCGCTCAAGGCGGTCATGTCGGCGCTCAATCGCAGGGAACGGCGATAGGACATGGGTCGGAAATGGCATGGCGGAATCAAATCCCGCCATGCCAATTTTTTTTGATCCGGCCGAATCGGAACCTTGATTTGGCATCGGAACACAATCACGTGAGTCTACATATTGGGTTAACGTTATCTTACAACCGCAATGAACAGTGGAATCGTCAATGAATCTGGCCTAATTTGGTTTACGGAAAACTCAAGTGGAGGCGTGCCCAGCGTGGGTCTTCTTTGTTGTTACCCGTCCCTCGTTGATATCGCGGTTCGCCGTTACGCGGCTCCCCGCCCTCTCAACGCCACCGCCCTGCATCCTGGTGTCGTCATCGTCCGAGCCTCCCGCCAAGCCTCCCGTCGTGGAGGCTTTTTCTTTTTTCGTTCGTCCCTGAGGAGCTGTTCATGGCCAAACGTCCCCGTCAAGCCGACCAGCCGAAACACGAAACCAATGTCCACCCCCTCTATGGTAACGCTGCGCAAGGGAGATGGGATCCCCTGGGCGAAGAACAACGGGACCAAAGCTATGTGAAAAAAGTCCGCCCGCAGGGTGAAAATCAACGCGCTTTGCTGGAAGCCCTGGAAGAGAAAAACCTGACCCTGGCCCTCGGCCCGGCCGGCACAGGCAAGACCTATCTAGCCATTTCCGCGGCCGTCGAGGCGCTGGACGAAGGCCGGGTCGGTCGCATCGTCCTCTCCCGCCCTGCTGTGGAAGCCGGAGAAAGCCTTGGCTTCCTGCCTGGTGATCTGCAGGAGAAACTGGCCCCTTATCTGCGCCCCCTCTACGACGCTCTTTCGGACCGCTTGGGTGGAAAGCGGTTGCGTGGCTGCCTGGCCGACGGATCGATCGAAATCGCTCCCGTCGCCTATATGCGGGGACGGACCCTCAACAACGCCTTTGTCGTCATCGACGAGGCGCAGAATTGCACCTATGGACAGATCAAAATGCTGCTCACGCGGCTGGGGTGGCATTCGACCATGGTGCTGACGGGCGACCCCGACCAAACCGATCTGTTGCCGGGAATGTCCGGCTTGGCCGATATCGCCCGACGGCTTTCGGTCTTGCCTGAGGTCGCCGTGGTCACCTTGGATGAGCGCGACATCGTCCGTCATCCACTGGTCGGCGCGATGTTAATGGTCCTCTGACAAAAGCCTCTTGCCATTCCAGTAGCGCCGGCTTGACAAGCCGGCGCTACTGCGAAAGCAAATTTGGATTTCTCAAGTGCCGCAGAGCTTGTGCGGCCCGATATCCAAATGAAGATGGTCGTGATGCTCGGCGTTGTAGTTGGGTGTCAAGACAACGCTGAACATCTTGCAGGCCCCTTGCGCCACCTGATGCAGAAATTCGCTTTTGGCGCCTCTGTTTCGCCAGTCCTTCATAACGGAGATGACGGTCCCGTCCGCCAATTCGAATCCGGTGACGTCAAGCGCGCGGCCGAACGCGTGCTGCGACAAGCGCTCGGGCCGCCCG
>DATNIV010000150.1:0-4876 GCA_035604255.1 Telmatospirillum sp.
CTTGCCGAGCCCCATGACCGCCACCGTCTTGTCTCGCAAGGAAGGAACGAGCGCCATCTCTGTCCTCACCGCAGTTTAAAGGTGGAGAGGCCGACCAGGGCCAGGATGCCGGAGATGATCCAGAAACGGATGACCACGGTCGGCTCGGCCCAGCCTTTTTTCTCGAAATGATGGTGCAGCGGCGCCATGCGGAAGACTCGCTTGCCGGTCAGCTTGTAGGACGCGACCTGAACGATCACCGAGACGGTTTCCAGCACGAACAGACCGCCGACGATGGCCAGGACGATTTCATGTTTGGTTACCACGCTCATGGCGCCGAGGGCGCCGCCCATGGCCAGCGAGCCGGTGTCGCCCATGAAGATGCTGGCGGGTGGGGCGTTGAACCAGAGGAAGCCAAGACCGGCGCCGACCAGCGCGCCACAGAACACCGCCAATTCGCCCGACCCGGGAATGTGATGGATCTGCAAATAGTTGGCAAAGACGGCATGTCCGACCAGGTAGGAAATCAAGGCGAAAACGCCGGCGGCGATCATCACCGGCACGGTGGCCAAACCATCGAGGCCATCGGTTAGGTTGACTGCGTTGGAGGCGGCGACCATGACGAAGGCGGCCATTCCTATGTAACCCCAGCCCAATTGCAGTAAGACATTCTTGAAGAAGGGGACGGCCATGGCGTGGGATAGGGGCTCGGGGGATAGCCGCATGATCAGTGTCGTGGCGACCAGGGCGATCACGACTTCCCCGGCCAGTTTCAATTTTCCCGGCAATCCCTTGCTGTTGCGTTTGCTGACTTTCAAATAGTCGTCGGCGAATCCGATCAACCCGTAGCTCAGGGTGACCAGAAGGACGATCCACACATAGGGGTTGGTCAAATCGGCCCACAACAGGGTCGACAGACTGAGCGCCAGGAGGACGAGGAAGCCTCCCATGGTCGGCGTTCCTTTTTTGGTCAGCAGATGGCTTTCCGGTCCGTCCGACCGGATCGGCTGACCACGCCCCTGCTTGTGTCGCAGCCAGCGAATCACCGAAGGGCCGGCGACAAAGGAAATGAGAAGAGCCGTCAGCACGGCTCCGCCCGTGCGAAAGGTTAAATATTTGAACAGATTGAATACGCCGGCTTGGTCGGCCAACGGGAACAGCAAATTGTACAGCATGAGTTACGGCTTCTCCTCTCGCTGCTTATTGGGAACCGCGTTTGACGCAGCCGTCTCTTCAATGGCTTTGATCACGCGCCCCATCACGCTGCCCGCCGAGCCTTTGACCATGACGACATCGCCGGGTTTGAGGGCTGCGGTGACCTGCAAGGCCACGTCATCGGCGTTGGCGGCATGGCCGCCACGCCGATCGAGTGGCAGGGCTTCGTGCAGATGACGCATGAGGGGACCGGCGGTGTACACCAGATCGATACGGTTCTCGATAAGGGTTTGAGCAAGGGCGCCATGCATCTCCGGCGCGGCTTCTCCCAGTTCCAACATGTCGCCCAGCACGGCGATACGGCGCGCGCCACGGTGCCGGTCGGTTGCCGCCAGTGTGACGATGGCGGCGCGTATGGAAATGGGGCTGGCATTATAGGATTCGTCGATAAGCCTCACGTGCCCTGCGCCCCAGGGCAACGTCTTGCGCGCTCCGCGGCCTTTCGGCGCGGTCATCGCCGTCAAGGACTGCGCTGCCGCGTTCAGATCGGCTCCGGCCGCCCTGGCGGCCAGTAAGGCTGCGAGGCTGTTGCTGGCCCATTGCAGGCCGGCGACGCCAACCCGGTAACTGATGGCATCGTCGCCGAACAAGGCGAAGACCAGTGTCGCGTCCGGGTCGATGGCGCCGTCAAGCAGGCGGGCGCCGGAATCGATATGGCTACCGAAGCTGACGATGCTGGTGATGCCGGTCGCGCGCGCGGCGTCGAAGAGGAAACGGTAGTGCGGATTGTCCCGCGGTAAAACGGCGAAGCCGCCGGGTTCGACACCTTGGAAGATTTCCGCCTTGGCTTCGGCGATCTGGCGCGTCGAGGCGAAGTGCGCCATATGGACGGCTTCGACGGAGGTGACGACGGCCACATGCGGACGAACCAGGCGGGTGAGCGGGGTGATTTCGCCTGTGTGATTCATCCCCAGTTCGAAGACGGCGAATTGCGCCTCCGTGGGAAGCCGCGCCAGGGAGAGCGGGACGCCCCAGTGATTGTTCAGATTGCCTTGACTGACATGCGTCGGGCCGGCGTCTTCCAGAGCCAGTTTGAGCATTTCCTTGGTGCCGGTTTTGCCGACACTGCCGGTCACGGCAATGATACGGGCCTTTGACCGGGCCCGTGCTTGCCGGGCCAGGGCGACGAGACCGGCCATCGTGTCCGAGACGCGCAACAGCGGCGCGTCTTCCGGCAAGCCGTCCGGAACGTCGTGGACAAGGGCGGCGGCGGCGCCTCTCGCCAGAGCGCCGGCGACATGATCGTGACCATCATGGTTGGGCCCGACAAGGGCGACGAACAACGCGCCGGGAGACACCGTGCGGCTGTCGATCGAAACCTCGGTGGCTTGCCACGCGGGTCCGCTCAAGACCCCTCCGGTGGCCGAGGCTGCCTCATCGCTGGTCCAAAGGATAGCGCTCACGACAGGTCCTCCACGGCGCGGCGCGCCTGTTCGGCGTCATCGAAAGGCAGACTCTTGTCGGCGACGACCTGGCCTGTCTCATGTCCTTTGCCGGCGATAACGAGGAGATCTCCGGCATTGAGAGAGCGGATGGCCTGGCGAATGGCTTGGGCGCGGTCACCGATTTCGACGGCACCGGGGCAGGCGGCCATAATCTCTTGGCGGATGCTTGCCGGATTCTCGTTGCGTGGATTGTCGTCGGTGACGAAGACCCGATCGGCCCAATGGGCGGCGATACGCCCCATCTGCGGGCGTTTCCCCTTATCGCGATCGCCACCGCAACCAAATACCACCACCAGCTGTTTATTGACATGCGGGCGCAATGCCTTCAGCGCGGTTTCCAGGCCGTCCGGCGTATGAGCGTAATCGATGTAGACCGGACTGCCGTGAGCTGTCGTTGCGACTTTTTGCAGCCGGCCAGGAACTTCCTGTAAAGCGCCGAGCGCTTCGACGGCGGCATCGGTTGCCGCCCCGGTGGCCAGGGCGAGACCAAGGGCGCAAGCCGCGTTAGACGCCTGGAAATCTCCCGCCAGCGGCAGATGTAGTTGATAGGCTTTTCCCATGACGTCCAACGAAAGATCCTGGCCATCGCCGGTTGGGGCGATATTGACAAAGCGGATATCGGTTCCGGCGACGCCAAAACTGACGATGCGGTGACCGCGATCCAGACATAGCTTGGAAAGAAGGCTGGCTTGTGGCGAATCGGCATTGATTACGGCGACCCGTTTGGCCGGCATGATTTCGTAGAAGAGACGGGCTTTGGTTTGCCAATAGGCGTCCATGGTGCCGTGATAATCGAGATGATCGCGGGTCAAATTGGTGAAGGCGGCGGCACGCAGGGCGACACCGTCGAGGCGGAATTGATCGAGCCCCTGGCTGGAGGCTTCGAATGCGGCATGGGTCACGCCCTCTTGCGCCAAGCGGTCCAGGCAGCGATGGAGGGTTACCGGATCGGGCGTGGTCAAGGATCCGGACTCCACGCGACCAGGCGCCACCAGGCCGATGGTTCCGAGACTGGCCGCCTGATAGCCGAGGTGTGTCCAAATCTGGCGCAGGAAATTCACCACCGACGTTTTGCCATTGGTGCCGGTGACCGCGACGACGATTTTCGGCTGGCGCGGAAAGAAGCGCGCCGCCATCAGGGAGAGGCGTCGGCGCGGGTTGTCGTCGGTGACCAGCGTCGCCTGTCCGCCGGTCAGGATGGTGCCGTGCGGCGCCAGGACGGCGGTGGCGCCGCGGGCCAGAGCGTCACGGATATAGTCGCGGCCGTCGGCTTTTGTTCCGGGCAATGCGGCGAACAGATACCCTGGCTTCACAGCCCGGGAATCCGCCGTCAAACCGGCGATCTCGGGATCGGCGCCAAGGATGGGGGCGTACAACTCACTCAGCTTTGGCAAAGGTCACCCCCTTCTTCGAAGGTGCCTGTGCGACATGCGCTTTGTCCTTTGGCGCTTCGGGCGTTGCCGACGGCATCAGCCCGAGCAGAGGTCCGATTTGCGCGATGATGCGGCCGACCGCCGGAGCGGCCGTCCAACCGGCGGTGGCGAAACCGAAGCTTTCCTTGTTGCCCTGCGGTTCGTCGATCATTGCCAGGACGACATATTTCGGATCGGAGATCGGGAAGGTGGCGATGAAAGACGAGAGCAGCGACTTGTGGTGATAGCCGCCGGCGCCGTTCTTCTCCGCCGTTCCGGTTTTGCCGCCGACTTCGTAGCCAGGAACGTCCGCCTTCTTGCCGGTTCCTTCGACGACCACCATGCGCATCAGGTCCCGCATGATCTTCGAGGTGCCCGGTTTGATCACGCGCTGGGTCGCGGCCTGGTTGCCGTCCTGGTGTTGCAGCAATGTGGCCGAATGGAACAGCCCGCCGTTCACCAGAGCCGAGACGCCGGTCATCATATGAAGGGGGGAGACGGCCATGCCATGTCCGTAGGCGATGGTCATGGAATTGATTTCCCGCCAGGGATTGGGCACCAGCGGCGAACTGACTTCCGGCAATTCGATGGACGCGGGGCGGGTCATGCCCATCCTGGTCATGAACGCCTTCTGGTTCTCGATACCAAGATCGAGCGCCATGCGGGCCGAGCCGATATTGGATGAAACCTTGAGAATCTCCGCCACCGTCAGTGGATGATGTTCCGGCTCGTAATCATAAATCTCGAATCGGGCGATCTTGATCCTATGGGTGACGTCATAGGTGCTGTTGAGCGTCGACGTTCCCGCGTCCAGGGCGGCGGCCG
>DATNIV010000151.1:0-4860 GCA_035604255.1 Telmatospirillum sp.
ATGACTAGCGTTTTGACCCGGTGGCGATGTCGAGCCAGACCGCCAGCAGCAAGATCGCTCCCTTGACGATCATTTGCCAAAAATTGTCGACGTCGAGCATCGACATGCCGTTGTCGAGGCTGGCCATGATCAGGGCGCCGATCAGGGCGCCGAACACGGTCCCCGAACCGCCGCGCATCGAAGTGCCGCCGATGATGCAAGAGGCGATGGCGTCCAGTTCGCCCAGGCTGCCGGCCGCGGGCGATCCCGCCGCCAGGCGCGCCGTCGTGGTGATGCCGGCGAAGGCGCACATCACCCCCATCAGGACGAAGATCAGCAATTTGACCCGCTGGACATTGACGCCCGACAGCCGGGTGGCTTCGAGATTGCCGCCGACCGCATAGATCCGGCGTCCAAACACGGTCCGGTTGGCCATCACGGTAAACAGGCCCAGGACCACCAGCAACACCAGCACCGGGATCGGCACGCCGCGATAGAAGTCGAGCGCGGTCACAAAGCCGAGGATGATCCCCCCGGTCACGATCAGCTTCGACAGATCCTGCCACAACGGCGGTACATGCAGTTGCAGTTCGGCGTGTCGGGCGCGCGACCGGAACGTCACCATCACCAGCAGGATGAATAAGATGACGCCCAACGCATTGCCGACCATAAACGGCAAATATCCCTGGCCGACCAGAACCAGATTTTCCGAGACCGGGGCGACGGTCGAGCCGTCGGTAACGCCCAACAAGATCCCGCGAAAGGCCATCAAACCGGCAAGGCCGACGATGAAGGAGGGGACGCGCAGGTAAGCGACCCAATAGCCGTTGATTAAGCCGATCACCGCCCCCAGACCGACGACGGCGGCTAGAGTAAGGGGGAGCGGCAGATGAAGCCGAACATCGAGAATGGCGGCAACGCCGCCCAGCAACCCCAGCAGGGAGCCAACCGAAAGATCGATTTCGCCCGAGATGATGATGAACACCATTCCCGATGCCAGCATGCCGGTGATCGCCATCTGCCGCAGCAGATTGGAGAAATTCCGGGTCGACAGAAAGTCGCCGTGGGTCAAAGAGGTAAACAAGGCCCAGATCAGCGCGATCGCCAGAAGCAAGGTTAGAATTTTGTAGCGCGAGAATACGTCTTTCAGGCGTTTGGTTACCGAATTCATGGTCGTTGTCTCCCGGATCCCGACCAGCCGGTCAGGCGGCATGTGGCGATTGCGCGATGGCGGCCGCCAATATTTGTTCTTGCGTGAGCGATTCGTTGATGAAATCACCCCGGAGCTGCCCTTCGCCGATCACCAGCACGCGGTCGCTGATTCCCAGAACTTCAGGAAGCTCCGAAGAGACCATGATGATCGACATGCCTTCTCTGGCGAGTTCGAACATCAATTTGTAGATCTCGTACTTGGCGCCGATATCGACGCCCCGCGTCGGTTCGTCGAGGATCAACACGCGTGGGTGCGGCAGGAGCATCTTCGAGATGACCGCTTTTTGTTGATTGCCGCCGGACAGATTGGAGATCGGCAGTGCCGGACTGCTGGCCTTGATGCCTAAGCGCTTGATCTCGCCATGCATCGCCTGCAGCTCGGTGTGTTCATCGATCAGCATCGATGGCGCAAAGCGGTTGAGGGTCGAGAGCGTGATATTGTACCCAACCGCCATGCCGGGCACGATTCCGTGATGCTTGCGGTCTTCCGGCACCATGCAGATGCCGTTGGCGACCGCCTTGAGCGGCGAGGTGATGCGGATCAGCTTGCCGTCGAGGAAGACCTCCCCCTCGCTGCGGCCGGGGTAGGCGCCGAACAAGGCGCTGACCAAGTCGGTCCGCCCGGCCCCGATCAACCCGGCGATGGCGAGGATTTCGCCCTTGCGCAGGCTGAACGAGACATTGTCGACCCTTTTGCGAAGGGGATTGTCGAGGTCGTAACAGGTGATGTTGCGGGCCTCGAAGATCACGTCGCCGATCGGATGAGGGTCGCGGGGATAGAGGTTCTTGATCTCACGGCCGACCATCATCCGGATGATGTCGTCGATCGACAACTCGGCCATTGGCGCGGACCCGATGAAGGCGCCGTCGCGGATCACCGTGACGGTGTCGGCGATCACCGCGACCTCGTCCAACTTGTGGGAGATATAGACGCACGCCGTGCCCTTAGCCCGCAGGCCGTCGATCAGGCGCAGCAGGCCGTCGATTTCGGTCTTGGTCAAGGCGGAGGAGGGCTCGTCAAGAATCAGCAGCTTGGCATTCTTGTTGAGCGCTTTGGCGATTTCGACCAACTGTTGTTGGCCACCGCCGAAATAGGATACCGGCAAGGCGACATTGATCTTGGGCAGGCCCACGTCGGCCATCAATTGCGCGGCCCGGGCATACATGGTTTCGAAATCGATCAGGCCGCCGGCCAGCGTCGGCTCGTGGCCCAGGAAGATGTTCTCGGCGACGGAAAGTTGCGGAATCAGCATCAATTCCTGGTGGATGATCACGATGCCGGCGCGCTCCGTTTCACGGATCGATGAGGCTTTGAGTTCTTCGCCTTCCCACAGAATACTTCCGGACCAGGTGCCATAGGGATAGACGGCGGAGAGAACCTTGACCAGAGTCGACTTACCGGCGCCGTTCTCGCCGCATAACGCCAGAACCTCGCCCTTGCGGACCTTGAGGTCGATGCCGTCAACGGCCGGGACGCCGGAGAATTCTTTGACGATCCCCCGCATTTCAAGCAGATATTCACCCATCATTTACACTTCTGTCTCGATGACGGTTCCACGGGCAGGCATGAAGAGGATGACAGGGCGGAACCGACGGAGCAAGGTCCCGCGACGTCACACCCGAGGTGGGGGGATGCCGAGGGTTTCCCCCCGGCACCATTGCTATTTCCCCTCGATTTGCGCTTGGGTGAAAAAGCCGTCCTTGACCAGCAGGTCGACATTTTTCTTGGTGATCGGCGTGGGCGTCAACAGCAGGGAGTCGACGTCCTTCAGGTCATTGTTGAGCTTGTTGTTGTAGGCGGGTTTCTCGCCGCGGATCAATTGCACCGACAGCTTGGCTGCTTCCGTGGCGATCAGCTTCAGCGGCTTATAGACCGATAACGTCTGGGTTCCAGCGTTGACACGCTGGATCGCCGCGAGGTCGGCATCCTGGCCCGAGACGGCAACCTTGCCGGCTAGGCCTTGCGGGACAAGCGCCTGGATGGCGCCGCCGGCGGTGGCATCGTTCGACGCGACGATGGCGTCGATTTTATTGTTGTTGGCGGTCAGGGCGTTTTCAACGATTTGCAGGGCTTCCGTGGCGCTCCATTCCTTGACCCACTGACTGCCGACGACTTTGATATCGCCTTTGTCGATCAAGGGCTGCAGGACCTTGAGTTGGCCGTTGCGCAGCAATTTCGCATTGTTGTCGGTCGGCGCCCCGCCCAACAGATAGTAGTTGCCCTTGGGTTTGACGTCGACGATGCCCTGGGCCTGGATTTGACCGACCCGCTCGTTGTCGAACGAAATATAGGCGTCGATATCCGCATTCAGAATCAGGCGGTCATAAGACACGACCTTGATATTAGCCTTTTTCGCTTCGGCGATGACGTTGGTCAGGACCCGCGAGTTGAAGGGCACGATGACAATGGCATCGACGCCTTTCGAAATAAGATTTTCGATCTGCGAAATCTGGCGTTGCTCGTTGGCATCGGCCGATTGGACGTCAACGGTGGCCCCGAGGTCTTTGGCGGCCGCGATAAAATAGTCGCGGTCGCGCGACCAGCGCTCCAGGCGCAAGTCGTCGATCGAAAAACCGATTTTTGGTGCGGCCTTGTCGGCCATCGCCGGATTTGCCGTCAGGGTGACGCCCGCGATAACGGCGGCGGCTCCGATCAGGTGTGTTAGGGAACGCAGCATTCTCTTTTTCCTTCCCTAAAATCTTAAGATTTTTTCCGGACCTCCGAGTATTCAAGATACCCGCATAAGGTGTAGTCGCTGTCTTTACCCTTTTTTCGCACCCCGAAGCTGTTTTCGCTGTTCCATCGCCGAGGTGCGCCACGATTGGGGAACTGGTCGGCATCGGTGCCACCGGAGCGCAGAAGCACGCCTGCCGCACTTGCTTTCAACCAATTCTAACATTGGTGAGCCTAGCATTCTTGAGGTACGTACCGCAATACTCTATCTGCATCGCTTTCTGACCACGTTCAGGATCGTGTTACAGGGTGTAAATTTCGCAGTGCACAATGTATTATGGCCAGTCTTCCCGACAGTGTTCGTCGTCCAAAATGAAGGAGGTGAATGGTGCTCGTTCGCCGCGTTGCCGCGCCTGTGATGTAAAAATATGATTTACGTACCTCAGAGACCATGCTACTGATTTTGGCAGTGGTAATTCGGGCATGAGGATGTACGGGCGCGGTGCGCCGGATCCTTAAGATCTTGCGGGAGGCCAGGCGGGTGGGACGAGCGACGATCCGTGATGTGGCGGCCCAGGCCGGGGTCAGCCTCGCGACCGTGGACCGGGTGCTTAATGACCGAAAAGGCGTGAGCGTTGCTACTGTTGAGCGCGTCAACGCGGCGATCGAGCGACTGGATTTTCGGCGGGACGTCTTTGCCGCCAGCTTGGCCACCAGCCGGGAATATCGATTTAAATTCATTTTGCCAGAATCGATCCACAACACTTTTATGGCCAATCTGGGCTCGCAGGTGCGCTCTGCGGTGGACCGACTTGCCGATCAGCGCATCCGCATCACGCTGGCTTCCTACCGGGAATTCGATGAAACGGATCTGTGCCGGGTCTTGGAGGGCCTTGATCCCGTCGAAACCATGGGCGTGGCCGTGGTCGCCGTCGATACGCCGGCGGTTCGCGAGGCGATCGATACGCTGGTTGACCGCGGGATCGGTGTGGTGA
>DATNIV010000152.1:0-6199 GCA_035604255.1 Telmatospirillum sp.
GCGATAGATCGCATTCGATCAGCCGTTCGATGCCTCCGCGTCCGTTGAGAATGCGGCCGAGCTCTCCGGAATGGCAGCCGAGATCCAGGGCCTGGGGGAATGTCCGTGTCACGTCGCAGAGGCGATCGGCCAGACTTTCTCCGGCCTCGCGCAGCAGAAAGTCGTGTTCGCCGATTTTGGCCGCGGCCCGTTCGCGTTGGCGCTGAACCTGTCGTCGATCGAAGATGTCGAATTCGCTCATGGTTTGGCTATTAGGGCATGGAAGACGATCTTCGCAACCTCCAAAACCGGCGTTTCCAGAAATCTCCAAAATGGCATAATATGTCATAAACCGGCAACTGTTCCGCCCGTTTCCTTATCATCTCGGCGCAAGCGCATGGGCGCTAACATAAGATTACCTTGCCCTCGCCCGCTTTGCGGGAGAGGGAGGGGCCCGCGAAGCGGGAGGGTGAGGGGACGACGCGCTTGACGCGGAGAAAGATTGTTAAATCAAGCAGAGTCTTGTGGTGCCCCGACGCTAAGCACCCCTCACCCGATCGCTTCGCGGCCAGCTTCTTCCACAAAGCGGGCGAGGGTTACGTTAGCGTCTTTACGCGAAAGCGAGGATGGCGAATGCGTTTAACGCTTTCATCGTTTCTCCGCTGGGTGTTGGGCGCCGCTCTCGATTTGCTGATACCGCCACGCTGTCTGTCTTGTGGCGGTGTTGCCGAAACAGAGGGCGCCCTCTGTTCACGCTGTTGGGATGCCATCACCTTTCTCGGCCCGCCGGCTTGTCTGCGTTGTGGTCTGCCGTTCGAAGTCGATGCCGGTGGTGCGGCGATCTGCGGCCGCTGTCTGCTCGATCCGCCTCGTTATCGACGGGCGCGTGCCGTCTTTCGCTATGACGGAGCCAGCAAAGGGTTGATCTTGGGATTTAAGCATGCCGACCGAATTGGCAGAGCGCCCCATTTCGCCCGTTGGATGGCGCGGGCCGGCGCCGAGCTTCTGGCCGAAGCGGATATCATCGTCCCGGTTCCGTTGCATCCGTGGCGTCTGTTCTTACGGCGCTATAACCAGTCCGCCCTGTTGGCCGAACGTCTGGCCGGTCTGTCTGGAATCCCTTGTTGTCCCGATGCGCTCAGCCGGGTTCGACATACGCCGAAACAAGGCGCGTTGGGGCGCCGTCAACGTCGGGCCAATCTCCATGGCGCCATTCGTTTGAAGAGAGCGGACAAGGTGCGGGGGTGCCATATTTTGTTGATCGACGACGTCTTGACCTCGGGCGCGACGGTCGAGGAATGTGTGCGTGTTTTGCAAGATGGCGGCGCCACGGCCGTCGATGTTCTCACCTTGGCCCGCGTGGTTCGCGCTTCAGGCTAGTGGTGCGTTTTTGAAATTCCGATCGCTTGGCCACCAGCGATTTTCGGAAACGGAACGCTAGCCTTTGCGCGGCGCGAAGCTATATTGAGGGGATGAGAACTCGGAGCAAACGATGACAGCGGTCGAGATTTATACGACGACGATTTGTCCATACTGCGTTCGCGCAAAGGCGCTTTTGAAGAAGAAAGGCGTCGTTTATCGCGAAATCAACGTCGAGGTGGATGAGTCGCAGCGAGAAAGCATGATGGCGCGGAGTGGTGGACGGCAGTCCGTTCCCCAGATTTTCATCGATGATCGGCATGTCGGCGGTTGCGATGATCTTTACGCCCTTGACCGAAAAGGTGAACTGGACCGGTTGTTGGGGATGGCCGAATGACGGCCTTTAAGGCGGCCTGCATCCAAGTCAACGCCACCAACGACATGGATGCCAATATCCAGGCCGCGGCGGCTCTGGCGTGCGATGCCCGCGCCGCCGGTGCGCAACTGGTGCTGATGCCGGAAAACGTCAGCATGATGGAATGGGGGCGAAAGAACATCGTCGCCAAGGCGATGCCGGAGGAGGCACATAAGGCGCTGGCGGCGTTCCGCGAATTGGCGCGTGAGACGCGGACCTGGCTGCATTGCGGTTCGTTGGCCGTTTTGCTTGATGACAATCAGGTGGCCAACCGCACCTATTTCCTCGATCCTCGGGGCGATGTGGTGGCGCATTATGACAAGATCCATATGTTTGACGTCGATCTCGACAATGGTGAATCCTATCGCGAGTCATCGACCTTCAAGCCGGGCGGAAATGCGGTGATGGTCGGGACCCCATGGGGCAAACTGGGGCTGTCCATTTGCTACGATCTGCGGTTTCCACATCTCTATCGCAATCTGGCCAAGGCGGGCGCTGATTTTCTGGCAGTGCCGGCGGCCTTTACCCGGACCACCGGGCGGGCGCATTGGCATGTTCTGCTTCGGGCGCGGGCGATTGAAACCGGTTGTTTCGTCTTCGCTCCGGCGCAATGCGGCGAGCATGTCGGGGGGCGCCAAACGTTTGGCCACGCCCTGATCGTCTCGCCTTGGGGAACGGTGCTGGCCGACGGTGGCGAGCAGCCTGGATTTATTATCGCCGAAATCGATCCCGCCGACGTTGTCGCCGCCCGCGGTAAGATTCCGTCATTGTCGCACGACCGGGCCTACGCCGAATCGTTTTAGTGAAAAGGAATTCAGCAAGGCGTTGTCTCGCCCCTAGCTTTGCTGCAAAATTGCCATAATGATCCTTTTTCATCTTCTTTGCGGCCGCGAGCATGAGTTCGAGGGCTGGTTCCAAAGCGGCGCTGCTTTCGATGCGCAACTGGCCGCGGGCGAGTTGACTTGTCCTGTTTGCGACGATCGGACGGTTCGCAAGGCGCCGATGGCGCCGGGCGTGATCTCCAGCGGAAAGAAAGAGAGCCGCGAGGTCGCTTTGCGTGATTCCCTGGCCGCTTTACGGCGCGTCGTGGAAGAGAACTGCGATTATGTGGGCGAACGGTTCCCGGAAGAGGCGCGTCGGATCCACTACGGAGAAGCCGAAGAACGCCCCATCTATGGTCAAACCTCGCTCGATGAGGCGAAGGCCCTGCATGACGAAGGGGTCGAGGTCATGTTGATCCCCGGTCGACCGCGTCGAGATTCGTGAAGGAGCATTGCAAATGGACCGGTTTTCCAGGCGAGCGGTAATGATGGGCATGGCGGGTGCCGGCGTAATGCTGGGGTCTGCGGGGCGCGCGTTCGCCTTCAGCGAAGACACGCCGAGCATGCGAACTCTGGCGTTGCACGACAATGCCTGCGGCGCCAGCGCCAGCCATAAGGAACTTGCGGCCGAGGTCGAACGGGTTCTTGGCGACAAATATTCCATGGAGGAAAAAAAGCGGGTTATCTCGGCGATGACCTGCCCGATTTGTGGCTGTTCGCTGACCGGGGTGTTCTGATAACCTCGGGCGTGACCTACGGCTCCGGAACGGTTTGTGTCTCGCCTATATTCGAGTTGTGCCACAACTAGAAACCGTCATTGCCGGACTTGATCCGGCAATCCATGGTTGTGCTGGTCGGCTGGTGTCATTCGAAGCGGGCACGTGGATGCCCGTGTCAAGCACGGGCATGACGGCTTTTCCGAAATTGCCCCAATCGGGGAAGACGTTTTAATGTTTCCGCACATTCGTCAGAAAATCGTTCACCTGATCGCGCAAGTGAACCGATTTCGTGGTGAGACTGGCTGCCGCCTCTAGCACTTGGCTCGCGGCGAGGCCCGTTTCCCCAGCCGTATTGCTGACAGTGGTGATGTTGCCCGTCACATTGCGCGTTCCGGCCGCCGCCAATTGTACGTTGCGGGCGATTTCCTGCGTTGTCGTGCCTTGGATTTCGACCGCGGTGGTGATCGTGGCGGCGATCTGATCGATCTGGCCGATGGTATCGGCGATGCCAAGGATCGCTTTGACGGCGGTTTGCGTCGCACTTTGCACATTGACGACTTGTGCCGAGATTTCCTCCGTTGCCTTGGCTGTTTGCGTGGCGAGATGTTTGACCTCTCCGGCGACCACGGCGAACCCCTTGCCGGCGTCGCCGGCGCGGGCCGCCTCGATGGTCGCGTTCAGCGCCAACAGGTTGGTTTGCTCGGCGATATTGTTGATCAAACAAATCACCTCTCCGATCTTCTGAGCGGCCTCGGCCAGTCCCTGGACCATCTGATTGGTGCGCTGCGCTTCTTCTACCGCCGAGGTGGCGATCTCGGCCGAACGGGAAACCTGTCTGCTGATCTCGCCAATCGAGTTGGAGAGCTGCTCGGCGGCGGCGGCCACGGATTGAACATTGCCCGATGCCGTCTCGGCGGCCTCCACGGCGGCCGACGTTGTCTGCGATGTGGCATCGGCGGCCCGCGCCATCACTTCTGCGGTCTGTTTCATGTCGCCGGCCGCCGATGAGATGCCTTCGACCACGGAACTCACACTGGCCTCGAAGCGTTCGGCCAGTTGGTCCATGGCGTCCCGCCTCTCTTGCTCCGCGCGTTGTTTGATCTCGGCTTGCTCCTTTTGCATCTGCTCCATCCGCAGGGCATTGTCCTTGAACACTTGCACGGCTTGCGCCATTTCTCCGATTTCGTCGTCTCTTTGGCGGGCCGGAACGGTTGTCGCCAGATGGCCGGAGGCAATGGCTCCCATGGCCTTGGTCATCGCGTCGATCGGCACGGTGATGCCGCGGGCGAACAGCCAGCCGATGCCGACCACGACCAGCAACGCGAGCGAACTTCCCATCAGCATGACCATGCCCATGCCATGGACGGGAGCCATCACTTCGGCGAGGTCGGTTTCACCGACCACCGCCCATTTGGCGCCCAGGAAGGTGATGGGCGCATAGGCGGCGATGGCTTGTCGCCCCCGGCTTCCAATGATTGTCGCCACGCCGCTTCTTCCGGCCAGGGCCTGGGCGACCGCTTCGTTGTCGATGGCTTGTGAGAGTATGGTCGTCTCTGTCCTCAGCCGCGATTGGCTGCGCATCAGGTGATCCTGTCCGACGAGATAGGTTTCGCCGGTTTCCCCCATGCCGACGGCCAATTGCATGATGGCGTTGATACGGCCGAGAGGCATCTGAAAAATCAGCGCCCCCAGGAACTGATCGTCTTCCGAAATGACCGGCGAGGCGATGTAGCTGGCGGGGTGGTTGCCCAATTCGGCGGTGCGCGTGACATCGCTGAAATAAACGGAGCCCTTTTGGGGCGCTCGTTTGATGCGGGCGAAGAGTTTCGCCAATTCGCCGTCTTTCCACGGTCCGTCGGTCAGATTTGTCGCATATTGCGCGGATTTGGCGACCGAATAGACGATGTTTCCGTCCGGATTGACCAAAAAGAGATCCGGTAATCCCTTGGCTTGCATGAAGTTCCGAAACCACCCGTGATACCTTGCATGCACATCGGAATAATCCGAGCCGTCATTGGTGGTGTCGACGGACAGGCGTTTGGCGGGATCGGGCGTTTCTGCATAAAGATGGCGCAATTTCACCGGCGCGCCTTCCAGCGCCTTGAATCCGTAATCGAATTCAATCAGAGAGTCGCCGACGGTTTTGATCCCCGACAGGATGAGAAGATCCTGCCGGAGTCCATCCAGATAGCGATCGATCTCGACCTTGCGCGCTTCGACGGTCGCTTTCAATTTCCCTTCCGTCGCCGCGGAGAGATCTGCGGCCGCGATCACATAAGCCAATGTGCCGATGACCACTGCGGTAATGGCGGCTAATGATAGGAATAGAATAGGTATCTTCGCAGAAAGACGTAATCGCATCTTGGATTTCCCGTATATTTATTGTGTTTATTTTCTTAACAAAATATATATTCTGTATGCACGAAAGTCATAGATGCGGTTAAGTTCTTTATGATATGGGTTCTAATTATAGATTGATAAAATATATAGTTTCCATTGCGATTTTACGTCATCGTCAATGTAAGGCTTTTCATAAAACAGCCACATTGATGTAAATCAAATGTTGCTGCTATTTGTGGCGTGTGGGGGTGTTTCGGCGCTGTCACGGGGCGAAAGCGGGGCTATGTGTGTTCGCCAGGCTTTCCCTGCGGCTCGTTTATTGCCATAGTGCGCGGCACTGCATGGCAACAATCGTGCCTTCGCACTGGACGATTTCACAATATATGGTATAGGCACGGGAATCCCGACAATAGGGCTTTGCGAGTATGGCTGGGCATTCACAATTTAAAAATATCATGCACCGCAAGGGTGCGCAGGACGCGAAGCGCGCCAAGGTTTTCACCAAATTGATCCGTGAGCTCACGGTGTCAGCCAAGACCGGCTTGCCGGATCCGGCGATGAATCCG
>DATNIV010000153.1:0-2083 GCA_035604255.1 Telmatospirillum sp.
CCCGGACCAATTCCCTGATCTGCGCCACTTCGAGATTAAAGGCGTACAGGGCAAACAACGCCTCTCGCCGTTCGGGCGGCGCGAACAAAGCCGTCCCGAACCGGTCGCGATCAAAACGCCGAACCTGCTCGGCGGAATAAGAAAGAGGGATGGCCATATCGCGGAAGAATTCCTGATCTAGGTGAGAACCTCGGGGCGGGCCGATTTGGGAGCCGCGCAATAATAACCACTACTCTTTCATCATTCCCGCGAAAGCGGGAATCCATACTGCTATCTGGATTCCCGCTTTCGCGGGAATGACGAGGTGATTTGTTTATTTCTGCGGAACGCCTTGAAACCATCACGGCCTTGATAACAGCGCCGCTTGGAAATTTATCATCGACTTGGCCCTCGTCCCACCAGCTTTCGCTTGCGTTTTCCGGCCTTGTCGGTGTTGTTTGCCAAAAATGATATGGTTCTTCCATCGGGGAATTTTAGGGTCATGACTTTGCATGTGGTGGGCGCCGGCCTGGCCGGTCTGTCTTGCGCCCTGACGGCGATCGATTCCGGCATCGACGTAGTGCTCCATGAATCCGCGGGTCAAGCCGGTGGGCGTTGCCGTTCGTGGCTGGAGCCGTCGATTGGCGAGATCATCGACAATGGCACCCATATGGTGGTGGGGGGCAACAACGCCTTGTTCGCCTATCTCCGCCGCATCGGCGCCACGGATCGCCTGATGTCCGCTCCGGCCGCCTTTCCCATGATCGACCTCGCTGGTGGGCGCCCTTGGACAGCCACGCCGTTCCGCCTTCTGCCATCCTTGATCGCCTCGGGCTGGCGTATGAAGGGGGATCAAAACGCCACCATCGCCCAATGCCTGGACCGCTCGCGCAATTATCGCCGATTTTGGGAACCGCTCGCCCTGGCGGTGATGAACACCCCGGCCGAAGAGGCATCCGCCCAGGTTTTCCGGCGCGTCCTCGCCAAGACGCTCTGGCGTGGACAGGCGGCCAGCCGCCCCTATGTCGTCCGCAAATCCTTGTCGGACACCTTCGTCATCCCGGCGCTGGCGGCCTTGAGCACGGCGGGCGCCACGCTCCGCCTGGGACAACCGCTCCGACGCCTCGTTTGCGAAGGCCGCCGCGCCAGCGAACTGGTCTTCGACGATCAGACGGTCCTGCTACGGCCGAACGACCAGGTGGTCCTGGCCTTGCCCTGGATGGTCGCCGCCGGGTTGCTTCCAGGCTTGCCCAAACTGCCCTCCAGCCCGATCGTCAATGCGCATTTCCGCCTGACCGTTCCGCCAACGAAACTATCTTCCGGCGGCTTCATCGGCTTGCTGGGCGGCACGGCGCAATGGCTGTTCGTGCGCGATCATGTGGTCTCCGTCACCGTGTCGGCCGCCGCCGCCGTTGCCGAACGATCGGTCGATGAGCTGCGCCAAACTCTCTGGGAGGACGTCGCCAAGGCATTGGAACTCCACGATCTTCCGGTCGCATCGCGGATCATCAAAGAGAAACGAGCGACGATATTCCATAGTCCGGCCATCGAATCCCTGCGTCCCGATGCAACCTTTGGCGAAAATCTGTTTCTCGCCGGCGACTGGACCGCCACCGGCCTGCCCTGCACCTTGGAAGGCGCCATCCGCTCCGGCGTGATCGCCTTCCAGGCCAGCGCCGCGCGTGCGCGAAATGCGGGTTAAGCCCTAATCCTTTTTCCCGCCCCCCCTTTTCTATTAAAGGCTGCATTCCACCTAAAGAGTCAGTTAGTCTTTGGTGGACAGCTGAAAGCCGAACGGCATAACAAGAGAAAAAAGGGGTTGGGAATGACGCAAGAGTTGACGGCCGGAGGGCTGGATCTTCCGGCTTTTGTCGCCGCCTTACTGGAGAAGGTCGATGGGCTGAGCCTGGAAGTCGCAGAAATTTCCGGCACTGTCGAAAGCGTGACGAATTTCGTCACCCAGCAGGAAGCTCTTTTCGCCCATTTGCGTCAACTGACCCATGGCTTGCGCGATTCCATCGGACAAATCGATGTCGCCGGACGCGAAACAAGCCAAGTCACCGGTGAGGCCGCTGCCGAGTCCTCTCGTTCGCTCACCGCGGTC
>DATNIV010000154.1:0-8605 GCA_035604255.1 Telmatospirillum sp.
ATCGAGGGGAATTTGTGTTCCGGATTGAGGTTCGCCGTCGGAGCGATTCCCAAGGATCCCGCCAGTGCCGCAGCCAGGTCGGACAGGATGTCGGCATGCAGGTTGGTCGCGACAATGGTATCCAAGGACTCCGGCTTGATCACCATGCGCACCGTCATCGCATCGACCAGCATCTTATCCCAGGTGACATCGGGGAAATCGGTCGCCACCTCGGCGGCGATTTCGTCCCACATCACCAGCCCGAAGCGCTGGGCATTGGATTTGGTGACCACGGTCAGCAGTTTGCGGGGCCGCGAGCGTGCAAGTTCGAAAGCGAAGCGCATGATGCGGGTGACGCCGCCCCGGGTGAAAATGGACACCTCGGTGGCGACGTCTTCCGGAAAGCCGCGATGCGAGCGGCCGCCGTGGCCGGCATATTCGCCTTCCGAGTTTTCGCGAACGATGACCCAATCCAAGTCCTTGGGCGTGATGCCACCCAGCGGGCTTTTGATGCCCGGCAAAATGCGGGTCGGGCGGACATTGGCATATTGGTCGAACGGCTGGCAGATGGCCAGGCGAAGACCCCACAGCGTCACATGGTCCGGGACGTCGGGGGCGCCGACCGCGCCGAAATAGATCGCATCGAATTTCTTCAATGTCTCGCGGCCGTCGGCGGGCATCATGAGGCCGTGCTTTTTGTAATAGTCCGACCCCCAGTCGAAGGATTCGACATCGAGGGCGAAACCGCCGTCACGTTTGGCGAGGACGGCCAGGACTTCGAGGCCGGCGGCGACGACTTCCTTACCGATGCCGTCGGCGGGAATGGCGGCGATGGCGTAATGGCGCATATCAGAGTCTCCTGGTTGATCGATGGTTCATTCGGCGGCCGAAGGGATGGGTTTGTTTTCGGGGCCGATCTCCAAATTGGCATTGACGACGGCCATATCGGCGGCTCCCACCCAGCGGGCGATGGCCATCGCGGCGACGGTATTGCCAAGTGTGTTGGTGAATCCACGGGCGCGGGACATGAAGGGGTCGACACCCAACAGCAGGACCATGCCGGCCACCGGAATCTTGCCGAGGGAGGCCAGCACGGCGGCCAGGGTGATGAAGCCCGATCCGGTGACGCCGGCCGATCCTTTCGAAGCGACCATCAGCACGCCCAGGACGATCAATTGGTCGGTAATGGTGAGCGGCGTGTTGGTCGCCTGGGCGATGAAGATGGCGGCCAGGGTGTAATAGATGCATTGGCCGTCGGGATTGAAGGTCAGTCCGGCTGGAATGGTGATGCCGACGACCGTGCGGGGCACCCCCAGTTTGACCAGCTTCTCCATGATTTGCGGCAGCCCCGATTCCGACGAGCCGGTGGCAAAGACGGTGACCAGTTCGTCCTTGATGTATTTTATCAGCTTCCACAGGCTGAATTCGCTGAATCTGGCGATGACGTTCAGCACGATGGCGATGAACAGGAAGGCGGTCAGATACATCGCCCCCATCACCTTGCCCATCGACAGGATCGATCCCGAACCATATTTCCCGACAGTGAAGGCGATGGCGCCCAAAGTGCCGATCGGCGCCAGGCGCATGATCAGGCGGACGATATAAAAGACCGATTCTGTCAGGGATTCCAGGGTCTCAACCAATGGTTTGGCCCGTTTGCCGAGGGCCGACAGGGCGACACCCAGCAGGACGGAAAAGAAGATGATCTGCAGGACGTCGTTCTTGGCGAAGGAATCGATCACGCTAGTCGGAATGATATTGAGGACGAAATCCTCGAAGGTGAGTGATTTGGCCGCCGTGAAGGACGCCAGCGCCTTGGTGTCGAGCGTGGCCGGGTCGATGTTCATGCCGGCGCCTGGCTGCAGAAGGTGGACGGTGACCAGCCCGAGGACCAGGGCGAAGGTGGAGACCACTTCGAAATAGACCAGGGAGACCACGCCGACCCGGCCCAAGTCCCGCATATTCTCCATTCTCGCGACTCCGAGAATGACGGTCAGCGCGATGACAGGGGCAAAAATCATCTTGATCAACCGGATGAATCCATCGCCCAAGGGCTTCAAGCTTTCGGCGAAATGAGGGTAAAAGATGCCGAGACCGATGCCGATGCAGGTGGCGACGACGACCTGAAAGAACAGGCCCTGCCAGAAGGGCTTTCGCCCTGATGAAGTCGTGATTTCCGAAGCCATATGCCATTTCCTCCGTTTATTTTGTTAGTTGCGCAGTTGTATTTTTTTTCTGCTTAAACGATATGGCGGGCGAAATGTTTTTACTGAGCCTATTTGTTACCGTTCTGTGGTTTGTGGACATGAACTGAAATTCAGTGATACCGGCGTTCCTGTCCATGGGTGCTCGGATAAACCCTCTTCCACGAGGGGCGAGGAGGTGTTTTTCTTAAGCTGAGGCCGGTACCACTGGAACCTTGAGCTTAACCCTGGATCGCCGCGGCGATCGCTTGGCCGACGTCGCCCGTGTGCGCCTTGCCTTTGAGATCCGGTGTGTGCGGCCCGGCCAAGAGAACCGTTTCGATCGCCGCCATGATCGAATCATGGGCGGCTTTGTGGGCCGGTCGGCCGTTGCCGAGGAAGTCGACCATCATGGCCGCCGTCCAGATGGCGCCGATCGGATTGGCGATGAACTGCCCCGCGATGTCCGGAGCCGAGCCGTGCACCGGTTCGAACAGCGAGGGGAATGTCCGCTCGGGATTCAAATTGGCCGATGGCGCGATGCCGATGGTGCCGGTGCAGGCCGGTCCAAGATCGGACAGGATGTCGCCGAACAGATTCGAAGCGACCACCACGTCGAAACGCTCGGGGCTGAGGACGAAGCGGGCGGTCAGAATGTCGATGTGATATTTGTCCCAGCGGATGTCCGGGTAATGCGAGGCCATCGCTTCGACGCGTTCGTCCCAATAGGGCATGCTGATGGCGATGCCATTGGATTTGGTGGCCGAGGTCAGATGTTTCTTTGGCCGGCTGGCCGCCAGATAGAAGGCGAATTTCAAGACGCGGTCGACTCCGGTGCGCGTGAAGATGGCGTCCTGCACGACGAACTCGCGGTCGGTTCCTTCGAACATCTTGCCGCCGACGGTGGAATATTCGCCTTCGGTGTTTTCGCGAACGATCCACATGTCGATGTCGCCCGGCTTTCGGCCCGCCAACGGGGACGGCACGCCGGGCATCAGACGGGCCGGGCGGAGATTGATATATTGGTCGAACCCACGGCGGAATTGCAGCAGCGATCCCCAAAGGGAAATGTGATCCGGCACCACCGCCGGCCATCCGACGGCACCGAAATAGATGGCGTCATAGCCCTTCAATCGGTCGAACCAGTCTTCGGGCATCATGCGGCCGTGCCGGGTGTAATAATCGGCGCAGGCCCAATCGAAATGTTCGATGTCGAGCGGAATGCTGAACTTGGCCGCCGCGGTTTCCAGGACGCGCACCCCTTCGGGCATGACCTCACGGCCGATGCCGTCGCCCGCGATCACCGCGATCTTGTGTGCGGTCATTTTGCTCCTCCCATAAAGTCACATGAGCCGGTTTCCTGAGGCTCTTGGGAGACGATGGTAATGGATTTGTTTGAAGATAGGATTCGCCGATTTGTGAAGGCGATGAACACGGAACGTGAATAGTGGCGACGGCAAATGGCTCCCGTCTCAACCCCGATCAGCGGAGAGAAAGGGCAGCAACGCGGCCAGCAAGGCCTCCGGTGTCTCCTCCTGGACCAGGTGGCCGCAGTCGAGCGGCTGGCCCTCGACCGAACCGGCGGCCTTTTCTCGCCAGGTCGCCAACACGTCGTAAAGCGCGCCGACCGTTCCCTTGGCGCCCCACAGGGCGAGCAGCGGCGCGGTGATGCGCCTTTCGGCGTCGGCGCGATCATGGTCCAGATCGATCGTTGCCGCCGCCCGGTAATCCTCGCAGATCGCGTGGATGCCGGCAGGGTCGACATAACAACGCAGATATTCCTGCCGGAGTCTTGCGGTGGGAACGCCGGGCGTCTTGCTTTGTCCGTCCAGATGCTTGGCGAGAAAGAACGCGGGATCGGCGCCAATCATCCGTTCCGGCAGATCGAAGGGTTGAATCAGGAAGAACCACCAGAAATAGCGGGTGGCGAAGTCCTTGTCGGTACGATCGTACATGGTTGCCGTCGGCGCAATGTCGAGGACCGCCAAGCGCCTGACGGCGGCCGGGTGGTCAAGGGCCATGCGATGGGCGACGCGTCCCCCCCGGTCGTGGCCGACGACGGCGAAGCGGTCGAAGCCCAACGCCTTCATGACGGAAATCTGATCGGCGGCCATGGCGCGCTTGGAATAGTTGGCATGGTTGACACCACCGTCGGGCTTGTCGGAATCGCCATAGCCGCGCAGATCGGAGGCGATCACGGTAAATCCGGCGCGGACCAGGGCGGGCGCCGTGGCATGCCAAGTGGCGTGGGTTTGCGGATGTCCGTGCAACAACAGCACGGGCGGGCCTTCGCCGGCGATCGCCAAGTGGATTTTCACCCCATCGGCATCGATGTCGCGTTCCTTGAAGCCGGACAGAAATTCGACCGATGTCACCATGCGGGTTGCTCCCAATGTCCGGCGACGATCGCCACGGAGCCAACAACTATGATGAAAAGCGGCGCGTTTGTCGACGCCACCCGATTGCCCTGGATTGCCCTGCTCTTTCGTCTTTCTATTCGAAAAGCGAAGCAATCCAGAGGTCGGAATGGATCTCTGGATTGCTTCGTTTCGGCGGCGATCAGAATCCCGGCAAGGCCAACCAGGGCACACAGGCGACGATGACCGCCGCGACCAGCAGGGCCGCCATGAAGGGCCAACAGGCGTGCATGGCTTTCTCGGGATCGACCCGACCGATGGCGCAGGCCTGATAAAAGCCGATACCGAGGGGCGGTGTGAACAGACCGAGGCTCATCGACAGCACCACCATGATCGCATAGTGGATCTGATTGATGCCGAAGGTCGCGGCGACCGGGAACAGGAGGGGGCCGAACAGAACGATCGCCGGTATTCCCTCAAGAACGCTTCCCAGAATGGCGAAGACCACGATGGACAAGGCGAGGAACCCGGCGCGTCCGCCCGGCACGCTCGCCATCGCGGCAGCCAGTTGCGCCGAGAAGCCGGATTGAGTCAACGCCCAGGCCATGGCCGTCGCTGTCCCTAAGATGATCAGAATGGCGCCCGAGAGGCACGCCGTTTCGATCAGCAGCGGGCCGCAACGCCGCCAATGGAAGCGGCGATAGATCACCAGGCTCATGAGAACCGTATAGACGATGCCGATGGAGGAGACTTCGGTGGCTGTCGCCACGCCGCTCACCACCGCCCAGCGGATGACCACCGGCAAGATCAGCGCCGGCAAGGCGACGATGGCGGCGCGGCCGATTTCGCGGCCGGAGGCCTTTTTGATGTCGCTCACGTCGTCTTGACGCGATCGCATGAAGATGACGGCGATCAACCCCAAAGCGCCGACCGCCGCCGGCAAAAGGCCGCCGGAAAACAGGCCGGCGATGGAGACGCCGGTCACCGAGCCGACGGTGATCAGGACGATGCTGGGCGGAATGGTCTCGGCCATCGCGGCCGAGGCCGAGAGCAGGCCGATCAATTCGCCCGGATCCTTGCCGCGTCTGGTCATTTCCGGCAACAACACCGGGGCGATCGCCGCCATATCGGCCGCTTTCGATCCGGAAATGCCGGAGACGAGATACATGGCGCCGACCAGAACATAGGACAATCCGCCGCGCAAATGTCCGACCAGGGCGGCCAGCAAGGCGACCATGACGGCGGCCAAGCCGGTCATTTCGATCAGCAACCCGAGGAAAACGAACAGGGGAATGGAGAGCAGGACGAGGGACGACATGCCTTCGTCCATGCGGCTGACGACGACACTGAGCGGCATGTTGGTCATCATGCCGAGATAGGTCAAAGTGGCGACGCCGAAAGCGATGGCGATCGGAGCCCCGGACAGCACCAGGAGCGGAACGATCAACCCGAAGAACATCATCAGGTTCCAGTTGCCGATGGTTTCAAAGTAGGACTGGCCGAGCCATAAAGCGAAGGCGAAGCCCCCCATGATGGCCAAACTGATCACCAGTTCGCGGCCGATAGACCGTTCGATGACCTGCAACAAGACGACCAGCAACATCAGAACGGCGCCGACCAGAATGGCCATGGCGCGGTAATTGTCGGGCAAATCCAAGGCCGGCGAGGTGATCATCGCCTGATCGGTGGTGTATTCCAGCGCCGGTCCGATGATTTCCATGACGAAGAGGGCGACGGCGGCGGTGGAAAACGCCTCCAGACGATGTTGCCACCGTTCGCTCAGGCTGGAGGCCAGAGCGCGCAGCCGCATATGGGCGCCGCGACGCTGGGCGATGACGGCGCCCAGCATGCAGAGCCAAAGGAACAGGACTCCGGCCAGTTCGTCGCTCCACACCAAGGGCTTGTTCAAGCCGTAGCGGAAGACCACGCCGGTGAAAAGGACGACGATTTCCGCCACCACCAGGATGGCGGCGGGCACTTCCGTCAGGACGGCCAACCAACCGTTCAGGCGCCGGGCTGCAGCCTGAAGAGTTGTCGGCGCGCCAGCCGATAAGCCGGGCGCGCCAACGACCACAGTCGACTCAGGCAAGCTGACCGACATATTTTTCAAGGAGATTCCAGGCTTCCGCACCGAATTTCTCCTTCCACTGCGCGTAGAATCCGGCCTTGCGGAGCGTTTCGCGGAACGCTTGCGGGTCTGGTTTGTTGAATGTCATGCCAAGACCCTGCAGATCGGTTTGGACCGATTGGTTCAGTTTGGCGATGTCTTGACGTTGCTGGACGCCGGACTCGTTGATGGCGCGCGCCACCAGCGTCTGGATTTCCGGGGACAGTCGCTTCCAGGTCTTGCCGCTGGCGACGAAGAGGAAGCCGTCCCAGATATGATTGGTCAGCGAAACATATTTCTGCACTTCATAGAGCTTGGCGGTCTGAATGATCGGCAGGGGATTTTCCTGCGCATCGACCACATGGGTCTGCAAGGCGGTATAGACCTCGCTGAACTGCAGGCTGGTCGGTGACGCGGCCAGAGACTGGAACAGGCTGATTCCCAACGGACTGACCGGCACGCGGATTTTGATTCCGGCAAGATCGGCGGGTGCGTTGATGGGTTTGGACGAGGTGGTGATCTGGCGGAAGCCGTTGTCCCAGATCTTTTCGAGAAGATGCAAGCCGACCTTTTCGATGGCGGCGCGGACATAGGCGCCCAGTTCGCCATCCATGGCGGCCCAAACTTGATCGTAATTGGCGAAGGCGAAGCCGACGGCGTTGATCGGCGCGACAGGAACCAAGGTCGCCAACACCAGGGCCGAAGGCGTGAAGAAGTCGAGGGCGCCACTGCGCACCTGGCTCAACATATCCGTATCGCCACCCAACTGGTTGTTGGGGAAGATGTTGAGTTCGACCTCTCCGTTGGTTTCCGTCTTGATGCGTTCGGCGGCTTCGTGTGAGCGGACGTTCAGGGGATGCGACAGCGGCAGATTGTTTCCGTATTTCAGGCTGATCTTGCTTGCCGCGCGGGTGCGAATTGCCGGAAACGCCAACAATGGAGCGCTTGCGACCGCCCCCCCGATGAACGTGCGGCGACCAATTGGCTTCATGTTTTCTCCTCCCTGTTTTCTTGTTCAGGCGTGGCATCATAACATAAATGTTGATATGATACACCGTTAATGATGTTCTGTATGTGATGAGAGTTGAGAGACGTCGAGAGCGAGGGAAGGTGTTTCATGAGTAGATTTTTTGGCGAAATCAGGCAGGTCGGCTATGTCGTGCCCGATATCGAGGCGGCCATGCGCTATTGGTCCGACGTCCTGGGGATTGGGCCGTGGTTTTACGCGGAAAAAGTGCCGGTGGAGAAGTTCCATTACAAGGGGCGGCCCTCGTCTCCGGTAACCTCCGTGGCCTTGGCGAATTCCGGTCCCTTGCAGGTCGAGTTGATCCAGCAGCGCAATGATGCGCCGACCATGTATCAGGATTTCCTGAAGGCCGGACATATCGGGGCGCAGCATGTCGCCTATTGGACTCAGTCGTTTGATGACGATCTCAAGCGCCTGACGGCGCAAGGTTTGAAAGTCGGCATGCAGGGCGAAGTCGGCAGCAACGGCCGGTATGTCTATTTCGAGACCGAATATCACCCGGGGACCGTGATCGAATTGTCGGAAGTGGCGGGACCGAAAGGCGTGCTGTTCCGCATGATCCGCGAAGCCAGTGAGAACTGGGATGGCAAGGATCCGATCCGCCCGTTTCCCGATCTCAAGACGTTGGTTGGGTAACGATCAGATGCTCTGTTATGCTTAAAGTGTTATTCCGCAGATGAACGCAGAATATTAAACTTCCAAAATATGCGTTTATCTGTGGATGAGAGCGTCATATTATTTGATGCTGGTGCTTCCTGATTTCGTCATCCCCGGGCTTGACCCGGGGATCCATGGATTGCCGGGTCAAGCCCGGCAATGACGAAAAAGGGGCGTGGCCCGTTTGATCGCAAACCGTTCCCAATATATGGTTCCCCGAAAAACATCACTTTTTGATTGGTCTCATGGTGCGGGCCATGGCGATGGCGGCGATCATATTTTGGGGATCGGCGAT
>DATNIV010000155.1:0-2494 GCA_035604255.1 Telmatospirillum sp.
CCTCGTGTCACCTGCTCCCTGGTTCCGTTAATCATCAGCACTTTCGGCGTGCCATTGTCGGACTTGATCAGGGCGCCGCGCTCGGCCATTATGGTGATGGTATTCAATGGGTTACGTCGGTCATAGACGATAATGCCCAGCAGTTCGCCCGCGGGACTGCGCGCTCTCACATAGACCGTCAAGCCATTATTGACTTGATTGAATTGTCCTTCTTGCAACATGACATTTGTGGCACTGGACCGAAGAGACCATTGCAATTGGTGAAACTCCTCAACCGCCTTGGGAATGACCCAGACGTTGAGGATGAGGCCGACGACGGTGCTGATTCCGGCGAGGATGAGCGCTGGTTGCGCCAGGGTCCAATGACTGAGCCCAGCTGAGCGCAACACCACGAGCTCGCGGTCGGCGATCAGCTTGTTGTAGGTGAACAAGACAACGGAAAACAAGGATACCGGCAAAATCACCGAGAGAAAGGTCGGCATGACCAAAAGTGACAGTTTCAGGAAGATGGCGATCGAGGCGCCCTTGTTGACCGTCAATTCGACGAAGCGAAGGGATTGGGTCAGCCATAGGATCGCGGTCAGACCGATGGTGACCAGCACCATGCCGACAGCAAGTTGACGCAGGATATAGCGAACGATTCCCAGCATGCGGCCGGATTATGACGATGGAGAGGGGGGAAGAACAGGCAAAACCGGTAACCGTCGTCGATTTTGCGGCGGAGCCCATCCCGAATGATCGAAACGGTATCTCCGTGCTGGCGACGTGGGTATGAGAAACACAGCTTAATCCGTCCTGTCGGTTACAGAAGACTATCTGGATTCATCACGCCTTTGGGATCGAAGGCGGCTTTGATGCGCTTCATCAGTTCTAACTCCAACGGCGATTTGTAACGCGCCAATTCACTCTTCTTCAATCGGCCGATCCCATGTTCCGCGCTGACGGAGCCTTGCATGCTCATCGCGATATCGTGGACAATCCGGTTCATTCGCGTCCATTCGGCAAGATAGGCCTCGCGATTCGCGCCACGCGGTTGGGTCAGGTTGAAATGGAGGCTGCCATCACCGACATGGCCGAAGGGGACGGCGCGAATGCCGGGAATAGCGGACTCAACGGCCGTGGTGGCGCGGCGAATGAAGTCCGGCATCGACGACACGGGAATTGAGACGTCATGCTTGATGCTGCCCCCTTCTCCTTTCTGTGCGTCATGAATGCCATCGCGGATACGCCACAAGCTCCGGCTCTGTTCCGACGATGTGGCGAGAACGGCGTCAACGATCTCGCCATCTTCCATCGCGGCGCCGAGGAGGGTCTCGATGCTGTCCCGGAGGCTTCCGTCATCGCGTGACGTCGAGAGTTCCATCAAGACATACCAATCGTGGCTTTCGGTCAGCGGGTCGGTGATGCCGGGAATATGCTCGATCGTCATGTCAAGGGCGATGCGGGGGATCAATTCGAAGGCGGTGGCCAAATCACCCGAGGCGGCGCGTGTCCGCGACAGCAAGGAAAGCGCGGCGTCGAGATCTTTGAGCGCGCAGAAGGCCGTTTGCACCTCTTTCGGTTTCGGAAACAGCTTAAGAACGGCGGCAGTCACGATGCCCAGCGTTCCTTCGGCGCCAATGAACAATTGCTTGAGATCGTAGCCGGTGTTGTTCTTGCGCAAGGTCCGCAACCCATCCCAAATTTGTCCATCGGGTAAGACGACCTCCAGCCCCATGATCAGATCGCGGGCATTGCCGTAACGCAGCACTCCGGAACCGCCGGCATTGGTGGAGATCACTCCGCCGATTTGGGCGCTTCCTTCGGCGCCGAAGCTCAGAGGAAACAGGCAGCCGGCATCGCTGGCGGTTTCCTGAACCGTCTGCAAAACAACGCCGGCTTCCACCGTCATGGTGAAATTCATCGGATCGAAGGCGCGAATCTTGTTCAGCCGAGAAAGATTGAGGATGACCTGGGTTCCCGATGCGTCAGGGGCGGCGCCACCGCAGAGACCGGAATTTCCTCCTTGCGGAACGATGCCGACATTATGTTCGGCGCAGAGACGAACCACGGTGGCGACGTCGGCCGTCGATTGGGGGCGCACGACGGCGCGGGCACGTCCGTGAAAAATGCCGCGCCGTTCTTCCAGATAGGGGGCTATGTCCGCAGCGTCGGTCAACAATCCCTGCGGGCCGACGACGGCAGCGATGCTTGCCAGAAAATCTTCAGTCATGGTGGAAGCGTTTAACGCCAACCGAGCTTGGACACAAGCTCGGTTGCTTTTTTTCAATGGCCCTCAATCGCCGGGCGCCGGACTCCGCCGGCTTGGCTTCCTCGCTTATGCCTTCGCTGACGCTCCGGCAACGCTGCGGCGCGCTCAATGCTCTAGTCACCGGCTGCGCCGGTTCCGGTCGAGTCACCTAGAACGATGTTGGAAGGGAGGGCCGGAGCGAGCATCGCTCGCGACTGGGCCATTGAGGCCCCGCGCCATCGTTGGCGCGTGAGCCAAGCGGGC
>DATNIV010000156.1:0-23123 GCA_035604255.1 Telmatospirillum sp.
CGACCAGCGAAAATCCCAGCGAGATATAGAGCGGCGTCGCCATGACCCCAGCCATCGCTTCGCCGAGCTTATAGGTCACGATGAAGATCAAGACAGCGGGCCAACCCGACCTTTGCATCAAATCGGCAAAAGGACGGATGATAGTTTGGTACAATTCCCCGCTCAATCCGCCATGCTTCGCGCGCAAGACCGTATTGTCGACCGCCGGTTCCGGCGAAATCAGCAGGACCACAATCCCGACCACCATAAGACAGGCCATCACCGCATAGCCGACGAACCAGCCAAAGGCTTGCGCCAGAAACAGCGTCCCGGCCCCGGCCACCAGCATCGCCAGGCGATATCCCACCTGGACGGCTCCGGCTCCCGGCCCCTGATGAGCCTCGTCGAGCAATTCGATCCGATAGGCATCGATGACGATATCCTGGCTGGCCGACAAAAATGCGACCACGACAGCCACCGCAGCCATGGCGCCGATCTGCTGCTTGGGGTCAAGCGCGCCCAACGTCAGTATCGCCGCCATCAGAGCGAGCTGAATGGCGACCGCCCACCCTCTCCGGCGTCCCAAGGGCAGGGGCGGTGGCAGGCGATCGATCAAGGGCGACCACAGAAATTTCAAGGCATAGGGAAGGCCGACCAGGGCGAAAAGGCCAATCGCCGAACGACTGATGCCTTCTTTGGCCAACCAGGCCGACAAGGTCGAATAGGTGAGCAGCAGCGGCAATCCGCTGGAAAAACCGAGAACCAGAACCGTTAATACCCGCCGGTCCCGATAACTCTCCACTGCCTGGCGCCAAGCGCTCATCACCTGCCTTGCCGAAATGAATTGCGGCCCCCCTCATGCTCTGAGAAGGGCCGCATCGTCAATTGTTTTCGCCGAGGACCCGTTTTAATCCTCGTCGTCGCGCGCCAAGCCCCAGACCTCGGGCGAACGCCACAACCGCGACTTCAAAAGCTCGCGTTCGTAGACGAATTCCTTCGGCAGGCGGTCGAAGAACTTTTCGAAATGCTCTTCATGGGCACGCGCCTCGATGGTCCCGGCGGTACGGTCGACCGTCATCAGTTCATGGAATTTGGCCGAGGGGAAATCGAGCCCCTTCCATTCGAGGTCTTCGTAACGCGGCATGAATCCGAGCGGGCTTTCCACGGCGAATCCATGCCCATGGACCCGCGTCGAGATCCATTTGAGAACCCGCATATTCTCGCCGAATCCCGGCCACATGAACTTGCCGTTGGCGTCCTTGCGGAACCAATTGACCCGGAAAATCGGCGGCGGATTCGACAATTGTCGCCCGATGTTCAGCCAATGGCTAAAATAATCGGCCATGTTGTAGCCGCAGAACGGCAGCATGGCCATGGGGTCGCGGCGCATCGCCGCCTGACCGACGGCGGCCGCCGTCGCCTCCGAGCCCATGGTGGCGCCCAGATAGACGCCATGCGCCCAGTTGAACGCCTGAAAGACCAGCGGCATGTTCTGGCTCATCCGTCCGCCGAACAAGAAGGCCGAGATCTGCACGCCATTGGGGTTTTCCCAGTCGGGATCGATGCAGGGACATTGCGACGCCGGCGCGGTGAACCGGGAGTTGGGATGAGACGAGGGTTCCGGAGAGGCCGGCGTCCAATCACGCCCCTTCCAATCGATCAGATGGGCCGGTTTCTCGTCGGTCAGGCCTTCCCACCAGACGTCGCCGTCATCGGTCAGCGCCACATTGGTAAAGATCGAATTGGCACGGCAGGCGGCGATGGCGTTGTAATTGGTTTTAATGCCGGTCCCCGGCGCCACGCCGAAGAAGCCGGCCTCTGGATTGATCGCGTAAAGCTTTCCGTCGACGGGCTTGATCCAGGCGATGTCGTCACCGACGGTCCAGATCTTCCAACCCTCGAACCCCGCGGGTGGCAGCATCATCGCGAAGTTGGTCTTGCCGCAGGCGGACGGGAAGGCGGCGGCGACATAGGTTTTCCGCCCCTTGGGATCCTCGACGCCGACAATCAGCATATGTTCGGCCAGCCAACCCTCGTCACGCGCCATCACCGAGGCGATGCGCAGCGCGAAGCATTTCTTGCCCAACAAGGCATTGCCGCCATATCCCGAACCGAACGACCAGATCGCCCGTTCTTCGGGAAAATGCGCGATGTGAATATTTTTCGGATCGCAGGGCCAAGACACATCCTGTTCGCCAGGCGCCAAGGGCTTGCCGACGGAATGCACGCAGGGCACGAAATCCCCATCGGGCCCCAGCACATCGAGAACGGCCCGGCCCATGCGGGTCATGATCCGCATATTGACCGCCACATAGGGACTGTCGGTGATCTCGATGCCGATATGGGCGATATGGCTGCCGAGCGGCCCCATGCTGAAGGGCACCACATACATGGTGCGGCCCTTCATACAGCCTTCAAACAATTTGGTAAGCTTCGCCTTCATTTCGCGCGGATCGACCCAGTTATTGGTCGGACCGGCGTCTCCCTTGCTCTTCGAGCAAATGAAGGTGCGGTCCTCGACGCGGGCGACGTCGGAAGGATCGGAACGGCAGAGATAACTGTTGGGCCGCTTGGCGTCGTTCAGCCTGATAAAGGTGCCGGCGTCGACCATCAATTTGCACAAGCTGTCATATTCGGCCTGCGAACCGTCGCACCAATGGATGGCCTCCGGTTCACATAATGTGGCGATCTCTTGGACCCAGGCCAACAATCTCGGATTGGTCGTGGTCCCTCCGTGAATAGCTGATTTGTTCATGCCTGCCCTTCCTCATTGCGAGCGGTGTTATCCCGTCTTCATCGTCCTTCATACAGACAACATTTGCCGAGGAAAAGCCGGTAAAGCCAGACATCGACAAAACGATGCTATAATATACCTACATTTATTTTATGGGAATATCTTTGGCATAGACTATACGGTTATACGAACGACTGAATGAAAATCATCGCATCAGAATATGAAAGGTATCTTACATGAACCTTTCAAGTTACCTCGTCTCCGCTAAATGTTACGCACTGCGCCGAACAGCGCTTCCATGACTTCGTCGGGCGAAGACACTAGCCGATCAAAAGACAACCTATGAGAGACTTTCCGTCCAGATAATATATCACAGCCATCCGGATCGATGCTCGCCAAATACCAGTTCTTTCCGCGCGTCTTCAATCGGCGGCCGACAATCCGCGCCAGCCCGTCGGCATGATCCCGCGCAATTGTGGCGGAAATTTCGCTCACGGCCGCATCAAACTTTTGCGCGACGGCCTCGCCGCACGCCGGTTGCGGCGTCAACCACTGAGCGCGGCCAAAACCGCCGACCCAATGAATGCGCTCGACCAAAAGCCGATAGAACGAAAAATCGGCAAAGCCGGCATAGAGAGCCGCCGCCGGATGGCGCGCCAGAAAGCGGCGCCCCAGACGGTCGCCTTGGCCCGCCTCCACGCGGCCCTGCAAGGTGATCCGCGGTCCTTGTTGCGGGTTGACGAAGCCGGCGGCGCCGTCGATCAGCAGCGACACGTGGCTGTCTTTGAGAATAGACCGCGTGTGTTCGGCCAGACGCGACAACAAGAGGATCGGCGTCCCGTCCACATCCGTCGCCACACCGACCAATGAAACATAAGGGGTCCCCCGGTCGGCCAATATCGTGCCGAGCGCCGCGCGGTCGGCCTGGCGCAACAGCATTCTGACAACAAGCGCCAACCGCGCAGCCGAGTCCGGATCGGCGGGCGGCGGGATCGGCGGATTTGATATGCCTTCGGAGACCATGTCTTGAGAGTGACGCTGGCCGAGCCCTGTCGTCAAGCCGACGAAAGGCAGAGTGATACGAAAGACCGCCGATTGCTCTTGGATCGAAGATCTCTACAATTTTGCCACAAAGACCGCGTCAATTAGCAGGACACACGCAATGCCTTGGCAAGAACCGCGGAAGCGGCCACACTTCCGAGACGCACTTTCCGGAGATTAAAGTCCGTGGCACAAACGATTGCCCTGGTTGATGACGACCGCAACATCCTGACCTCGGTCACCATGGCCCTTGAAGCCGAAGGGTTCCGTGTCCGCGCCTTCACCGATGGGGCCGAAGCGCTGCGCGGAATGACGGCCCAACCGGTCGATCTCGCCGTCCTCGACATCAAGATGCCGCGCATGGACGGCATGGAGCTGCTGCAACGACTTCGCAAAAATTCCGCCGTTCCGGTGATCTTCCTGACGTCGAAAGATGACGAAGTGGATGAGGTCCTGGGTCTGCGGATGGGCGCCGACGACTATATCAAGAAGCCTTTTTCCCAACGGCTCCTGATCGAACGCATCCGCGCCTTGCTGCGACGCGGAGAATTGGCCTTGGAAACCGGCGACGTCAGCGCCAGCCAGGCGATCACGCGAGGGGAACTGATTCTCGACCCGGGCCGCCATGACTGTACCTGGAAAGGCCAACCGGTAGACCTGACGGTGACCGAGTTCCTGATCCTCAAATCCCTGGCAATCCGCCCCGGTCATGTGAAAAATCGGGATCAATTGATCGACTCCGCCTATGGCGAACATATCTATGTCGACGATCGCACCATCGATTCCCACATCAAGCGCCTGCGGAAGAAATTCCGCGATATCGATGGAGAGTTTGGGCATATCGAAACCCTCTACGGCGTCGGCTACCGCTATCGCGACGACCCGTGAGCGACAAAGCCTTGCCGGCTCCGCCGGTGCATCAACTGAGTTCCACGCGTGAGCAACCGCCTGCGCCTCGCTATCGACGGCGCTGGCTTCCCTTCGCCTCACCGCTGACCTGGCGCATTCTGGCTGTCAATATGGTGGCGCCGGTCCTGCTGGTTGGCGGGCTTTTCTACCTGGACCGCTACAAGAACGAACTGATCACCGCCGAATTGGAATCCTTGCGCATTCGCGCCGAGATGGTCGCCGCCTCACTGGGCGAAAGCGCCGTCATCGACAGCGGATTCGCCCTGGCGGAACTTTCGCCCCAGATCGCGCGCCAATTGGTTCGCCGCCTTTCGCCCCCGGCCCGCGTGCGGGCTAGGCTGTTCAGTCAGCAAGGTGAAGAATTGGCCGATAGCCGCTTGCTGTTGTCGGCCAATATGACGATTCAAGTCGAAGATCTTCCCGACCCGGAACGGGGCTGGTTCGCCACCACCTTCCGCCAAATCTACGACTTCATCACCGACGCTCATCTGGTCGACGACCATCTGCCGGTCTATCGCGAACGCAGCCGACCGCGTGCCAGTGATTACAACGAAGTGACCCAGGCCCTGGCCGGCGAAGCCGCCTGGGCGATCCGCACCCGCAACCATCGCCTGTTGCTGTCGACCGCCGTTCCGGTTCAACGCTACAAGCAGGTGCTGGGCGCGGTGATGGTCTCGTCATCGGGTGACGATATCGCCAAAAGCCTGTTCAAGGTCCGCCTGACGATTTTTCAGGCCTTCGCCTTCGCCCTGGTCATCACCATCACATTATCGCTCTATCTGGCGGGCACCATCGCGCGGCCGATCCGCCGCCTGGCCGCCGCCGCCGAACGGGTCCGCCGCGGCCATGGGCGGCATCCCTCGATTCCCGATCTGACCCGGCGCCGTGACGAAATCGGTGAACTGTCGGGCGCTTTACGCGACATGACCGAGGCTTTGTGGCAGCGCATGGACGCCATCGAAGCCTTCGCCGCCGATGTCGCCCATGAAATCAAAAACCCCCTGACATCGCTCAGAAGCGCCGTTGAAACGGTTTCCCGGGTGACCAATCCCGAACAGCAACGGAAATTGATGGCCATCATTCAAGACGACGTCGGTCGCCTGAATCGTTTGATCAGCGATATTTCCGACGCTTCGCGCATCGACGCCGAATTGTCGCGCGCCGAAGCCGGGCCGGTGGACATGTTGGGAATGCTCTGCGCCTTGGCCGAAGTTTATCGTGACACCGGCGCCTCGGACTCGGTGGGCATTCATATCGCCGTGACGTCGGAAGGTCCTCTCACGGTGATGGGCATCGAAAGCCGTCTGGTCCAGATCCTGCGCAACCTCATTTCCAATGCCCTGTCTTTCAGCCCCCCCGACAGCACTCTGACCCTGTGCGCCGGACGGGACGGCCGCTGGGTGGAGATGAGCGTCGAAGACCAGGGACCCGGCATCCCCGACAACAAGCTGGAGGCGATTTTCGACCGGTTCTATTCGGAGCGGCCGAAGGACGAAAAATTCGGCACCCATTCCGGATTGGGCTTGTCGATTTCCAAGCAGATCGCCGAAGCGCATGGCGGCACCTTGCGGGCCACCAACAAAATCGGACCCGACGGATCGGTCACCGGCGCCCGTTTCACGCTTCGTCTCCCGGCGGCCGACATCAAGCCGGCGCTTCCCGCCGAGCGGATCACCTCTAAAAAATAGGGCCTTTTCCTTTCTGGTCATTCGCTATGGTGCCGACCGGAGATCGGTGCCATCATTGGTTTTTTTGGAGGTTCCGCTGTCTCTTTTCTTGCCTTGTCTGCTCTTGACCACCGCCATCGTCATGATGCGCGAAACGGTTCCGGCCTGGGGACCCTTCGCTTGAACGCGCAGATCCCTCTTCCGTCTTTGGCCGCGCGGGACAACCCCAAAGTCGCCATCGTTATGATCATCGTCTCGACCGTGCTGTTTTCCATTTTATGGTCACTGGTCAAAATGCTGGCCGCCCGTTATCCCATCGTCGAGGTTAGTTTTTTCCGCAGCGCGCTCGCGTTCATCCCCGTCGGCGTGATGGTCGCCACCAACGGCGGATTGCCGCTTTTGCGCACCCGCAAAGTGTCCAGTCATATTTGGCGCTCGGTGATCGGCGTGGTGTCGATGATGCTGGGCTTCCTATCCTATCATTTGATGCCGCTGGCCGATGCGGTGGCGATTTCCTTTACGTCTCCGCTGCTGATCACCGCCTTGTCGGTCCCTTTGCTTGGCGAAAAGGTCGGCATCCATCGCTGGAGCGCCGTCGTTGTCGGCTTCGTCGGCGTTTTGCTGATCATCCAGCCGGGCGGCGCCATGCTCAATCTCGGCGCCATCACGGCCCTTACCGCCGCCATCGCCAGCGCTTTTTCCATGGTCACCATCCGGCAATTGAATCGGACCGACAGGCCTCTGACCATCGTCTTTTACTTCACGTTGTACTCCACGCTGTTTACCGCGATTCCGCTACCGTTCGTCTGGGTGACCCCGACCCTGCAGGATTGGGGACTCCTGATTGTTCTGGGGCTGACCGGCGGCATCGGTCAATATTTCATGACCCGCGCCTATGGACTGGCCTCGGCGGCGGTGGTCAGCCCATTCAATTACGTCAGTCTCCTCTGGGCCGCGCTGTTCGGTTGGGCCATCTGGGGCGATGTCCCCGCACTGCATGTCTTCGTCGGCTCGGCGGTGGTGGTCGCCAGCGGCCTGTTCATTCTCTTCCGCGAAATCGCCAAGAGCCGCGACCCCACGCCACCCGCCAGTTGATGGAACGGCTCGGAAGACCGAGCCGGCGCCGGGAGCTCCTTCAGATCCTTTCGCTGGCGTCGCCCATCGCGGCCGGTCAAATCGCCCAGATGCTGATGAATTTGACCGACTCGGTGGTGATGGGGCGGATTGACGTCGATTCGCTGGCCGCGGGCAGTCTGGTCGGCAATATCGCCCTCATGATGATTCTCACGGCGCAGGGGCTGACCATGAGCATCCAGCCGCTGGTCGCGCAAGCTCGCGGCGCCGGGGACTCCTCGAATGCCGGCGCCACGGTCATCGCCGGCGTTCTGATATCGATCGTCACGTCGATACCGATCATTCTGATCCTGACGCAAATCGACGACATTCTGCTGGCGCTCGGCGAACCGGACGGGATCGCGCGCTTGACCTTGCGCTATGCGCTGGCCTTCGCCTGGGCGGTTCCGCCCATGCTGCTGCAAGCCGTGGCGCGCAACTACCTGCTGGCCATCGAGCGGCCGCGCGCCTCGATGGTGGTCACCACCATCGCCTGCCTGGCCAATGGCCTTTTGGCTTGGGCCTTGGTGTTCGGTCATCTCGGCCTTCCGGCTCTTGGCCTGGCCGGATCGGGCTATGCGACCGCCATTGTCTGCTGGGCCTCGACGCTGGCCTTGATCGCCTATAGCCGCTACGCCCGTCTGATCCCTGCCGGCATCTTTTCATTGTCCGGACGCGAGATTGGCGACGGACTGGCGGCCGTGTTGAAAATCGGTTGGCCGATCGCCGGTGTCCTGATGGCCGAAGTCGGGCTGTTCACCGCATCGCCGGTGGTGATGGGATATTTCGGCAGCGCGGCGCTGGCGGCGCATCAGATTTGTCTCGGCGTCGCATCCCTGGTGTTCATGGTTCCCTTGTCCATCGGCCAAGCCGCCACCGTCCGCGTCGGATTTCTCGTCGGCGCCGGCGCCTTCACCCAGGCCCGAACGGCGGGATATATGGCCCTGGTCGCCGGACTCGGCTTCATGATCGTCAGCGCCTCGGCCCTGATTTTGGGCGCCCATACGGTGTTGTCGCTCTATCTCGACGCCAACGATCCGCAGCGAGATGCCGTCATCGCCATCGGCGAAAAAATGATCCTGGTGGCGGCCGCGTTCCAACTCTTCGACGGCGCGCAAGCCGTCGCCTCCGGCGCTTTGCGCGGTCTCAAAGACACCCGGGCGGCGATGCTTGCTGGAATCGTCGGCTATTGGGGGTTGGGCATGCCCATCGGCATCGGATTGGCTTTTGGCCTCGATTTCGGGCCTGTGGGCCTGTGGTGGGGCTTCGCCGCCGGATTGGGCGCCACCGCCCTCTTGCTCACCAGCCGCTTTCGCCACAAAGCCAATTTGTTGACTAACGGTCGCGACAGCCGCACCCTAAGCGGATGATAAGACTCCATGGAACATGCGTGATGGTCGACGATGCGGGCGTCCTGTTGCGCGGGCCGTCCGGCGGCGGCAAATCCGATCTGGCGTTGCGCCTGATCGAGGCCGGCGCGCGGCTGGTCGCCGACGACTATGTGGAAGCCGAGGTTGAGGGCGATCATCTGGTCGTCCGCCCCCCCGCCACCATCGCCGGCCTGCTCGAAGTCCGCGGCCTTGGCGTCTTGAAGCTCGACTATCTGGCGTCAGCCCCCCTCATGCTGATCATCGATCTGGTCGCCGCCGAGGCGATCGAACGCCTGCCGGACACGGTGCCGATGGAGGAGGTCTGCGGCGTCCCAATCCGCCGCCTGGCGTTGCATCCTTGGGAGATATCCGCCGCTGCCAAGGTTCGCCTTGCGGTACGGGTGGTGACAGGGAATATAATATCTCTCTGATGATCAGCGATGAGTCCATCGACGCGCCCACGTCTCGGGGCGGCACCAACGCCAGCGACCTTTGCGCGCCAGGCGTTGACGCCGATTCTTCGAACAACCGGCATCGTCCAGCCATCGGCACGTCCGGCAAGGTCGTGGTGGTCACGGGCTTGTCCGGCGCCGGCAAGAGCATGACGTTGAAGTCCCTGGAGGACTTGGGCTATGAGGCCGTGGACAATCTTCCCTTGTCGTTGCTGGCCGCCCTGATCCGGCCGGGAACCTCGGCGCGGCCCCTGGCGATCGGCATCGATATCCGCACACGCGATTTCGCGGTCGCCGCCATGCTGACCGAGATGGATCGTCTGGTTCAGGAAAACGGCATCGATCTGACCTTATTGTTCGTCGTCGCCGACGACGAGGTGCTCTGTCGCCGCTTTACCGAGACCCGAAGACGCCATCCGTTGGCTCCCGACCGCCCCTTGATCGACGGTATCCGCCACGAACGCGAGTTGGTCTCGCCGCTGGAAGAGCGCGCCGATTTGGTCATCGACACCAGCGCACTGCCGCCCTCCGAGCTGAAACGCCTGCTGACGGGCCATTTCGAACTGAACCGCAAGCCCTCCTTGGCCGTGTTCGTCACCTCTTTTTCTTATCGCCAAGGGCTTCCGCGTGAAGCGGATCTGGTTTTCGATGCCCGTTTCCTTGATAATCCCCATTACGATGTGACATTGCGCCCCTTGACCGGGCGCGACGCGCCGGTGGTTCGGTATGTCGAAAAGGATCCTGGGTTTACCCAGTTCTTCACGGCGTTGACGGCTTTGCTTGAGCCGTTGCTGCCGCGTTTCGCCGCTGAGGGCAAAAGTTATTTGACGATTGCCATCGGCTGTACGGGGGGGCGACACCGCTCTGTGGTGATCGCCGAAAAACTAGCCATTTGGCTCCGCGAACGAGACCAGCAGGTTGATCTGCGGCACCGCGAGCTTGAAGAGGGGAATGCAAAGTGAAGGCTCTGCGATGATAGGAATGGTCCTCGTAACCCACGGACGCCTCGCCGATGAGCTGGTGGCCGCTCTTGAACATGTGGTCGGTCCGCAACCCAGCGTCGCGACCGTCTGCATCGGACCCGACGACGACATGGAGCAGCGACGGCGTGACATCTTGGAATCGACCGCCAAGGTCGATGACGGCAACGGTGTCGTTTTGCTCACCGACATGTTCGGTGGCACACCCTCCAACCTCGCCATTTCGATCATGGACAAAGCCAAGGTCGAGGTCATCGCCGGGGTCAATCTCCCGATGCTGATCAAACTGGCCTCCGTTCGCCATCACGAGAAATTGGCCGACGCCGTGGCCAGCGCCCAGGAAGCGGGACGAAAATATATCAATGTCGCTTCGCGCCTGCTCACCCAAGACAATCAATAACGAGAAAACAACCGACCGATGGACATGTCCACAGATCATCTCAGCAACGCTGCCGCATCCGATACGGGAGAGGTTTCCCGCAGTGCGACAATCACCAACCGGCGTGGCCTGCACGCCCGGGCCGCTGCCAAATTCGTCAAGCTCGCCGGCCAATTTCAGGCTCAGATCATGGTCTCCAATCGCGGTATCGAGGTTTCGGGACTGTCGATCATGGGTTTGATGATGTTGGCCGCCGGGCCGGGCAGTTCTGTCGAGCTCAAGGGAACCGGCGCCGACGCGGCGGAGGCTGTGCAGGCCCTGGGGGCATTGATCGACGCCAAATTCGACGAAGATTGATGGGCGTAATGACCAACCCACCCGACCTTCCCGACGTCCTTCCGGCACTCATCCAGCAGGATGAGCAGATATTTCTTGGCCTGGGCGTCAGTCCCGGAGTCGCCATCGGTGTCGCGCATCTGCATGACTCGGGCAATGTGGCCGTTCCCGAATACAAGATCCCCGCAGACGCCATGGAAGCCGAGCGCTCTCGCTTCGCCGAAGCGGTGGCGTGGGCCAGCCGACAGGTCAGCCTTCTGCAACGCAAGGCGCGCAGCCTGCCCGGATCGACAGGCGAGGAACTGGGTTACCTGCTCGACGCCTATCAACAAATGCTGAAAGGGTCGCGGCTGGTTCGCGGCGTCGACCGCCGGATCAGCGAAGAAAAGATCAATGCGGAAGCCGCCGTGCAACGCGAGATCAATCAGATCGTCAAAGGCTTCGCCGCCATGGACGACGCCTATCTGGCGGCCCGAATCGAAGATATCCGGGACGTCGGGCGGCGCCTGATCCGCAATTTGACCAAGACTCCGTTCAAGCCGTTCTCCTCCTTGCCGAAGAACGCCGTCATCCTGGCCGAAGAATTGACCCCGGCCGATGCCGCCTTGCTCGATCCGGCCAGTGTGGCCGGATTTGCCACGGTTCTCGGCGGCGGCGCCAGCCATACCGCCATCATGGCCCGTTCCTTAGGCCTTCCGGCCATCGTCGGCATGACCGGGTTGTTGAACCGGGCGAGCGCTGGCGCGACGGCGGTGATCGACGGCGCCGAAGGCAAGGTCATTCTCAACCCCACAGCGGAAACCTTGGCCACCTACCGCCGCAAACGGGCGGAGTTCTTGAAACGCCGACGGCATTTGCACCGGCTGCACAAGGTGCCGGCCGTCACTTTGGACGGCACCACCATCAGCTTGCTGGCCAATCTCGAATTGCCGACCGAAATCGATAGCGTGCTCGCCGCCGGCGCCGCCGGGATCGGTCTTTTGCGCAGCGAATTTCTCTATATGAACCGCCCGGATCTGCCGGACGAGGACGAGCAATATCATATCTTGCTGCAACTGGCCCAACGTCTGGATGGCCGCCCCCTGACCATCAGAACGCTGGACGCCGGCGGCGACAAGATGCCGACCTCGCTGGGCTTTTGCGACGGGCCCAACCCGGCGCTGGGTTTGCGGGCCATCCGCCTGTCGCTCCGGCATCCGGAAATTCTAGAAACGCAGCTGGCGGCGATCTTGCGGGTCGGCGCCCATGCGCCGGTGCGCATCCTCCTGCCGATGATCTCGGCCGTCGAGGAATTGCAGGCGGTGCGCGGAATCATGGATCAGGTGGTGCGCCGATTGAATCGCCGCCAGATTCCCATCGCCAGCCCCCTGCCGCCCGTCGGTACGATGATCGAAATTCCCGGCGCCGCCTTGGCCGCCGATGCGCTGGCCTGGCATTCCGACTTTTTCGCCATCGGCACCAATGACCTCACGCAATATACGTTGGCCATCGATCGCGCCGACGAATCGGTTGCCTATCTCTATAATCCGTTGCATCCAGCCGTGTTGCGCTTGATCCAGTTCACCACCGAAGCCGCACTGCGGGCCCGCATCCCGATCAGCATCTGTGGGGAAATCGCCGGCGATCCGCGTTACACGGCCTTGCTGTTGGGCCTGGGCATCCGCGAACTGTCGATGGCGGCAACCAGTATTCCGCGGGTCAAACAGCGGGTCCGCAGCCTCGATTTGGCGGCCGCGACCGGGCAAGCCAAGATGGTGATGGATCAATCGGATTCGGCGCTCATCGTCCGATTGGTCGATGATTTCAACGCAGATGCGGTCGAGGACTTTTAACCACCCAAAACCTTGAGTCCTTGCGCCCCCAACCCACCGCTGCTATACGCTCTGACCTAAGAATTCCATTCGAGGAGTAGACCCGATGAGCTTCGCCGATTACAAAGTTGCCGACATCTCCCTGGCCGATTGGGGCCGCAAGGAGATCGACATGGCCGAAACGGAAATGCCCGGCCTGATGGCGCTGCGCGATGAATTCGGTCAAGCCAAGCCGTTGAAGGACGCCCGCATCGTCGGCTGCCTGCATATGACCATCCAGACCGCGGTGCTGATCGAGACGCTGACCGCGCTCGGCGCTTCGGTTCGCTGGAGCTCCTGCAACATCTTCTCGACCCAGGATCAGGCCGCCGCCGCCATCGCCGCCACCGGTGTTCCGGTGTTCGCCTGGAAAGGCGAAACGGAAGAGGAATTCTGGTGGTGCATCGAGCAGACGCTGAAGGGCCCCGACGGCTGGACCCCCAATATGATTCTCGACGACGGTGGCGACGTCACCGCCATCATGCATGACAAATATCCCGAAGCGCTGAAAGCGGTGCGCGGCATCTCGGAAGAAACCACCACCGGCGTGCATCGCCTGTACGAGATGGCCAAGAAGGGCAAGCTCCTGGTGCCAGCGATCAATGTCAATGATTCGGTTACCAAGTCGAAATTCGACAATCTCTATGGGTGCCGCGAATCCCTGGTCGATGGCATCAAGCGCGCGACCGACGTGATGGTGGCCGGCAAAGTCGCGGTCGTCGCCGGCTTCGGCGATGTCGGCAAAGGCTCGGCGGCCTCTTTGCGCAGCCAAGGCGCGCGCGTGATCGTCACCGAAATCGATCCGATTTGCGCCTTGCAGGCGGCGATGGAAGGCTATCAGGTGGAAACGATGGACGATGCCGCGCCCCAGGGCGACATCTTCGTCACCTGCACCGGCAATATCGATGTGATCACCCTTGAGCATATGCGCAAGATGAAACACCGGGCCATTGTTTGTAACATCGGTCATTTCGACAGCGAGATCCAGATTGCGTCTTTGCGCAATTATCGTTGGCACAATGTGAAGCCACAGGTTGACGAGGTCGAATTCCCCGACGACAAGCGCTTGATCGTTCTCGCCGAAGGCCGGCTGGTCAATCTGGGGTGCGCGACCGGACATCCGAGCTTCGTCATGTCGGCCAGCTTCACCAATCAGGTTCTGGCGCAAATCGAGCTGTGGACTCACGCCGACAAATACGAGCGCCAAGTCTATGTGCTGCCCAAGCATCTCGACGAGAAAGTAGCGCGTCTGCATCTGGCAAAGATCGGCGCCAAGCTGACCACATTGTCGACGAAGCAGGCCGAGTATATCGGTGTCTCCGCGCAGGGTCCGTTCAAACCCGATACCTATCGCTATTGATGGCCTCGATCCCTCTCCCTCGCGGGAGAGGGATCGACCACCCTTGTCTTTTGACGCTTTCGCGGGCACCCTTGGGCGAATCAGGGAGTCCGACGTCCGCATGACGGACCTTTGTCACATTGGGGCCTATCCGTCGCCAACCGACGTGCGCCCTCCCGCTTTGCCTCGGCACCGCCGGAAGAGGGACTGGAGGGGCGGGTTTTTTTGCGCGCTCCTCATTGGTGTTCTCGGCCTGATTCCGGGGCCCGCCAACGCTCAAGCTTTTGACATCCACCAAGAAGAGAGCTTGCCTCTCATCATCGCCCTGTTGGTTCTGGCCGCCCTGACCGCTCTGGCGGGCGTGCTCTGGCTCCGCAACCAGTTGCGCCAAGCGACCCTTGAGTCGGCGCGCATGGACGTCGAACGGACACGCCTTGGTGAAATTTTGGCGTCGGCGCCGGATGGCTTCTACCGCTGGAATATGACATCCGACGGCAAAATCGATTCTGAGGATTGCTCGCGCCGGCTCGCCGTCCTGCTGGGGCTCTTTGGCGGCACCGACGCCACATACAACGATATTCTGGAAAACTTCAGCCCGGAAGCGGCGAGCGCTCTCACCACCGAGGTCGAGAGCTTGCACCGCCATGGCAGCGGCTTCGAGTTGGAGTTGCCGCTCCGCGAAGGACACCGACGCCTCCTGGTGGTCGGCAGCCGCGCCGGCGACGTCGAGGGTAATCCGCTGGCCGACGTTCTCTGGATGCGCGACGTGACCGAGGGCGCGGCGGCTGTTGAAAATCTGTCGCACCAAAGACGCGACCTGGGGGCCGAACGCGACCGCTTGCGTGCTCTTTTGGACGCCTTGCCGCTGCCGATCTGGCTCAGGGATGGCGACCTGGCGTTGATCTATTGCAACCAGGCCTACGCCAGAGCCGTCGATTCCGAGGCGCCGGACGCCGCCGCGGAGAGCGGAACCGAATTGGTTCCCGGAGCCGCCGTACGCGAAGCCCGCGCCCTGGCCGCGCGCGCGCGGGCTTCCGGGTTGTCGCGTAGCGAACCGTTCCATCTGGTCATGGAAGGCGCCCGGCGTCTGGTGGACCTCACCGAAACGCCCTTCCCAGCCGGCGGCAACGGCGGCCTGTTAACGGCCGGTTTCGCCGTCGACCGGACCCGGCAGGAAGATCTGCAAGCCCAAGTCGAACGGCATGTCGCGGCCCATGCCGAGGTTCTGGAAAATCTCGGCACCGCGATCGCCATTTTCTCCAGCGACACCCGGCTGTCGTTCTTCAACACGGCCTTCTCCATGCTGTGGCAACTCGATAGCGACTGGCTGGGCACCGAGCCGACCTATGCGAACCTGCTCGATGTCTTGCGCGAACAGCGCAGACTTCCCGAGGTTGCCGATTACCGGGCCTACAAAGACGAGGAACTGCGCCGTTTCACCTCGCTGATCGAGGCGCGGGAGGATCTTTTGCATCTCCCCGACGAACGCACGCTGCGTCGCACGGTTTCCGCCCATCCGTTCGGTGGACTGCTGTTCACCTATGAAGATGTCACCAACGCCTTGGCCCTTGAACGCTCGCATCGAACCTCGCTCGCCGTCCATCGCGAGACGTTGGACAATCTCTACGAAGGGATCGCCGTCTTCTCGTCGGATGGACGGCTGCGACTGTCCAATCCGGCCTATGGCCATATCTGGAATCTCTCCCCCGAAGACCTGAACACCGAGCCGCATATCAGTGAACTGGTCGAACGCCATCACGACTTTTTCATCGCCGCCGCCGACTGGCCGATCGTGAAGGAATGGATGCTGGCCCTGTCGTCCGATCGCGAAGCGCGCCATGGCCGCATCGAACGGTCGGATGGCGCCATTCTCGATTACGCCTCGGTCCCGCTGCCCGACGGCGCGGTGCTGACAACCTGGCTCGACGTCAGCGATTCGGCGCAAGTGGAACGAGCGTTACGAGAGCGAAACGAAGCCTTGGCGGCGGCCGATCGGTTGAAAAGCGAATTTATCGCCAATGTCAGCGCCGAGGTCCGCACCCCCTTGTCCACCATTCTTGGCTTTTCCGAAGTCTTGAGCCTCGGTTATTTCGGCGCGCTCAACCCGCGCCAGCTCGAATATGCCACGGGCATCACCGAAGCCGGCAATTATCTCCTGCAGATTCTCTCCGACATCCTCGATCTGGCGACCATCGAAGCCGGCCAGATGACCTTGTCGCTGAATGCCGTCGATGTGCATGCCATGCTCACCGGCGTGCTGCATCTGACGCGGGAACGACTCCGCGAAAAGCAACTGCTGATCAATTTCGACTGTCCGCTCGATATCGGCTGGATGGTGGGTGACGAACGACGGATCCGCCAGGTGTTGTTCAGCCTGTTGTCCAACGCGGTCAAGTTCACCCCGGCGCACGGTCAAATTACGCTGGCCGCGATGCGGGCCAAGGGGGACGGTGGCGAAGAAATATTGTTCACCGTCGCCGATACCGGCCAAGGCATTTCCCCGGAAGAGCAGCAGGCCGTTTTCGGCAGTTTCGTCCGCGGCGGTCGTGGACAAGAGCCCGCCGCGGGAAACAACCACGCCGGTGCCGGCCTTGGCTTGTCGCTGGTCAAGAATTTCGTCGAACTGCATGGGGGATGGGTCGAATTGGCCTCGGTTCCCAATGAAGGAACCACCTTTATCCTTCATCTGCCGGCTGGCCATGCCGATCCCCTAAAGCCGCCGCCGCCCCTGGTGACCTTGCGCAAACGCAACAAGGGCAAGGCAAATGGATCGACCAAAGACAAACCCTCAGCGTAAGATCATTTCGCCGTTGCCCCCTGATTTCGAAAGACTCGCCATGTTTATTGTCACCTTGCGCTACAAAGCCCTCCCGACCGAGATCGAACAAGCCCTCCCGGACCATCGCGACTGGCTGATCAAGAACTATGCGGATGGCGTCTTTCTGCTGTCCGGCCCCCAGAAGCCGCACACCGGCGGCGTCATTCTGGCGCATGGCCTCACGCGGGACGAATTGGACGCGCGTTTGGCCGAAGACCCCTTCAACAAAGGCGAACTCGCCGATTACGACGTGGTCGAACTGCTGCCCCGTGGCGCCGACCCCCGGTTGGCCTTCCTGGTCACCGAATGACACGCAACAGATCGCGGGCTGCCGCGATAGCGGCGTCGCCGGCTTGCATCTGCGCTCGCACGATGGTGCCTTCGATCACGATAAGCACCGCTTCCGCCACCGCGTCGGGGGCGGGAAAGGAGAGGCGCCCGGCAAGACCGGCAAGATAGTCGCGTAGGTCCCTTTTATGCTGTCGGGAGATGCGCGCATCCTCGCCGTCAGTGGCGCCGCTTTCCGCCACCGCATTGATAAAGGCGCACCCCCTGAAGTCCGGCTGTTGAAACCACAGCTGCAAGACGTCGGCGATGACCTCCAGTCCGCATCCTCCCTGGGCGACTTTTTCCTCGACCGCTTGGGTAAACCAAGCCAGCCAGCGGTCATGCCGCAACGCCAGATAGGCCGCGACCAAATCCGCCTTGGATTTGAAGTTGCGATAGAAAGACATCTTGGCGACGGCGGAGTCCGCGATGATGCGATCGATTCCGGTGGCCCGCACACCATCTTGATAAAACAGCCGGCAAGCGACGTCCAAAATCCGCTGGCGGGCCGACGGGGGGCGATCGCCATCCAGTGGCGGCAAGGCATTTCGCATCAAGGGGACTCCGGCTCTTTTGGGATTGAGATTGACAGATCTGTCTCCTTTCAGCAAGGATGATACAGACCTGTCTCACTCTTCAGTGACAATCCTCACCGGCAAGGAGCCGCCCATGTCGCCTGCTTCCGAAAAACGCCTTCCCGCCCCGCCGTTTAGCCTGAAAACCGCCCTTCAGAAGGTCCGCGCGGCCGAGGACGGATGGAATTCGCGCGACCCCGAAAAGGTCGCGCTGGCCTATACGCCCGACAGCCGCTGGCGCAATCGCGCCGAATTCGTCACCGGCCGGCCGCAAATCGTCAATTTCTTGCAACGCAAATGGGCACGGGAATTGGACTACCGATTGATCAAGGAGCTTTGGACGTTCAGCGACACACGGATCGCCGTCCGTTTTGCCTATGAGTGGCATGATGAGGGCGAGAACTGGTTTCGGTCCTATGGAAACGAAAACTGGCAGTTCGACGAGAACGGTCTGATGGCGATCCGGCACGCCTCGATCAACGATCTGCCGATTGAGGCTTCGAAGCGTCAGTTCTTTTGGCCGTTGGGCCGACGCCCCGACGACCATCCGAGCCTGAGCGATCTCGGACTCTGAACGCCGGCGGCGGCGGATCGCCCGCCTTGTCTCACGCCACCGGCAGGCCGGTGGTGGTGGAATGTTCGAAATGCAGCGCCTCACGCGGGCGGGCGATAGCGTATGCGGCTTGCGCGGCCATGGCGGCCTCGGAAAACCCCTGAAGAATCAGTTTCAGTTTGCCGGGATATCCCGCCACATCGCCGATGGCGAAGACGCCCTTGAGAGTGGTCCTAAGCGTCGCCGGATCGACGACGATCTGCGAGCCGTCCATCGTCAATCCCCATTTGGCGATTGGCCCCAACTGGCTGGACAAACCGAAGAAGGCCAAAAGGACATCGGCCGGCAGGGTCTTGACCTTGCCGTCGAGGGTGGCGACGCGAACCGCTTCCATGCGGCCGGCGCTGCCCTCCAGCCCCTGCAACTGGTAGGGAACCACCAATTCGATCCGCCCCTGATCGGCCAGGGCTTTCAACCGGGCTTCCGATTCCGGCGCGGCGCGGAACTTGGCCCGGCGATGCACCACCATGATCTGGGCCGCCACGTCGGCCAGCGAGATGGCCCAATCGACCGCCGAATCGCCACCTCCGGCGATGACGATGCGTTTTCCCCGGAAATCCTCGCGCTTTTGCACCAGATAGAAAACGCTTTTGCCCTCGAAGTCGGCCAGACCGTCGAGGGGCGGACGGTTGGGGCCGAACGCACCGGCACCGGCGGCGATGACCACCACCGGCGCAATCAACGCCCGGCCGTCGGACAAGCACACTTCCCAACGATCGTCGGGCAACCGCGCCAGCGACTCGACACTGGCGTCCAGATGAAATTTGGGATGGAACGGCGCCGCCTGCTCCATCAGGCGTTCGACCAAGTCGGCGGCGACGATCTTGGGGAACCCGGGAATATCGTAGATCGGTTTTTCCGGATAAAGCGCGGTCAATTGACCGCCGATCGCCGGCAGAGCATCGACCACATGGCATTTGAGACGCAACATGCCCAGTTCGAAAACGGCGAACAATCCGACCGGACCAGCCCCGATCACGATGGCATCGGTCTCGGCGCGCAGTGCAGAAGACATCGTTCTCAAGCTCCTGGGAGAGGGTCGAAGGGCGGGCAAGCCATTGAGAATGGGCGCTCGCCCAGAGCGAATCAACCCCCGGGCGACCAGGTCGTCGCGTCCATGATATTCAGGGCGTCGATAATGGCCTCTTGTGCTGCCATCAAGGACCTCCGCCGCTCGGTCGGGATGGCGAAGATCTCCTGTTCATCGATACGATAGTCGTTCAGGGCATCGAGAGCCTTGGCGACACAGCCTTGGACGGCGGAGGTCGCGTCCGCCGCCAGATCGCTTTTCACCGACATGTCGGTCACCTCTCCATCACAGCGTGACATATTTGAACTCCGGCAACATTCTCAGTCCTTCCTTCGTGCCCCCCGGAAGCACGACCTTTTTTTCGTCGAAGATCAACGTGGCATAAGGAACGACGACCAAATGGTTCCCCAAGCCCAGAAAACCGCCGATCGAAAGGACGGCGAAGGGCTGTCTGCCGTCGTGACTGACAAGAAGATCGTCAATCTTGCCAATGGTTTCACCGGCATCGTTGACAACGCTGCTCCCGATGACTTTGGACAACCGATATCCGGCCGACAGGGCCAGCACATCGACCTTGACGAGTTCGACCGTTTGCGGCGCGCCTTGCGCAATCGCCGGACCGGAGAGGAGGGCGCCGCAGAGGATCGCCGCGCCGGCAAGACTTATCGCTTTCTTCATGATGGATGGTCCTCGGCTGTTTGTACCTGCCGACAAGGGCCGCTTGGGACGCCTTGCTCGGGGCTTTAAGGCTACAGAATAGCGGTCACCCAAGCCTCCCCGACAGGCTCGGAAACTACTTACGGCCCATTGCGCCCTGGCCTCTGCCACGCTACAAAGTCCCATGCTCGTAACCCTCGATCTGGCGGATGAAGCCGCCACCGCCCACCTTGCCGCGACCCTCGCCGGCCTCGCCGTTCCGGGCGATATCTTCGCCTTGGAAGGAGACTTGGGCAGTGGCAAGACGGCCTTGGCCCGGGCCTTCATCCGGACTCTGACGACTGACGACGAGGACGTGCCAAGCCCGACCTTCACCCTGGCCCAGATTTATGATTTTGATAGCGGAACAATTTGGCATTTCGACCTTTACCGGTTGGAAAAAGCCCAAGATGCCTTGGAATTGGGAATCGAGGACGCCTTCGCCGACGGAATCAGTCTGATCGAATGGCCCGACCGGTTGGGAGGCTGGCTGCCGGTCGAACGGCTCACCGTCACCCTGTCGCCCGGCCCGACGCCGACCGCGCGGCAGGTGCGCTTGACCGGCAGTCCGGCCTGGACGACACGCTTGCAGGAGACGTTTGGTGGTTGACCGCGAACATCGGATTCAACAGTTTCTGGCCCGACATGGCTGGGATCGGGCGGCGCGCGGCGTTCTGGCCGGCGACGCCTCCTTCCGCCGTTACGACCGCTTGGTGGCGAACGACGGGCGCCGCGCCGTGCTGATGGATGCGCCGCCACCGCAGGAGGATGTGCGCCCGTTCGTGACCATCGAAAACCACCTCGTCGATCTCGGCTACAGCGCGCCGCGCCTGTTGGCCGCCGATGTCGAAAGCGGCCTGCTGCTGCTCGAAGACTTGGGCGATGACACCTTCACCCGCCTGCTCGCCACCGGCAATAGCGAGGAAGATCTTTATCGTCTGGCCGTCGACCAATTGGTCGACTTGCATCGCAAAGGCAAGGCGGCCATCCCCGCCGGTCTGCCCCCCTATGACGACCAGCGGCTGTTGACCGAAGCCCTCTTGTTGACGGATTGGTACGCAAAAGAGATGAGTCCGCTGCCGACCGGCGCCCGCGACGATTATATCGGGCTCTGGCAGGCGCTTTTTCCGGTCGCCCGCGCCGTGCCGGAGAGCCTCGTGCTGCGCGATTTCCATGTCGATAACCTGCTGCGCCTGGACGGCCGGCCGGGGGTCGCCGCCTGCGGCCTGCTGGACTTCCAGGACGCCGTGGTCGGCCCGATCACCTACGACTTGATGTCGCTGTTGGAAGACGCCCGCCGCGATATCGATCCGGCCCTGGTCGCCGCCTTGCGCGCTTATTACCTGGCGGCCTTTCCCGACCTCGACGCCGAAGCGTTCAACGCCTCGTGGGCGGTGCTGGCGGCGCAACGTCATGCCAAAGTCATCGGCATTTTCACCCGGCTCTGCCGGCGCGACGGCAAACCACAATACCTGCCGCATATCCCCCGGCTCTGGCGGCTTCTGGAAAATGCCCTGACCCATCCCCATCTGGCTGCTCTTAAAGACTGGATGGATCGACAGATCCCGAAAGACAAGAGAGGAGTACCGCAGCCATGACCAACATCCCCAACCATGCGATGATTCTCGCCGCCGGATTGGGGCTGCGCATGCGGCCGCTGACCTTGACGATCCCGAAGCCCCTGCTGCCGGTCGCCGGTCGCACCATGCTGGACCGCGTTCTCGATCATCTGGACACGGCCGGCGTCGGCCAGCGCGTCGTCAACACCCACTGGCTGGGCGAGGCGATCCGTCGGCACCTGGCCGACCGGCCGGACATCGCCTTTTCCGACGAGCCGGATTTGCTGGAAACCGGCGGCGGCGTTCTCCAGGCCCTGCCGCTGCTGGGGGCGGAGCCGTTCTTCGTCTGCAACGCCGACATCGTCTGGACCGACGGGCCCAGCCCGGCGTTGCGACGTCTGGCCGCGGCCTGGGACGACGGCAAGATGGATGCCCTGCTGCTGTTGCAGCGCACCGCCGGAGCTTTCGGCTATGAAGGGGCCGGCGATTTTTTCGTCGACACCACCGGCCGGGCCGCCCGGCGGCGCGAGAAACAGGTCAGCCCGACCCTGTTCGCTGGCGTGCAGATCCTGCATCCGCGCCTGTTCGCCGAGACCGCACCCGGCAAATTCTCGCTCAATCGCCTCTACGACAGGGCGGAGGCCGACGGCCGCCTTTACGCGATCGTCCACGACGGCGCCTGGTATCATATCGGCACGCCACAAGCCCTGGCCGAGGCGGACGCGTGCATCCAGGCGGAACCGCCCCTCGAATCGCTGGATTAGCCACGGTGGCTTCGCCCTCGGTCTTCACCATTCCGCCGGGCGAAAGTTTCGTCGACGCCCTGGCGGCCGGTTTGATGCGGGAGACCGCCGGCGAGCCCCTGGCCTTGTCCTCCATGCTGATCCTGCTGCCGACCCGGCGGGCCTGCCGAGCCTTGCGCGAAGCCTTTCTGCGCCGATCGGCCGGGCGGCCCTTGCTGCTGCCACGCCTGCGCCCACTGGGCGACGCCGACGAAGAGGACCTGGGATTCGACAGTGACGGCGACATCACCTTGCCCCCCGCCGTGCCGCCGCTGCACCGTCAATTGTTGCTGGCCCACCTGATCCTCGGGCTGGGCGCCGGACGCGGCGGCCATACGCCCACGCCGGAACAAGCCGTGCAACTGGCCGCGGAATTGGGCCGCCTGCTCGACCAGGTGCATACCGAGGAACTGGGATTCGAACGTCTGGCCGACCTGGTCCCGGCGGACTATGCCACCCACTGGCAGATGACCCTCGATTTTCTGACCATCCTCTCCACCCATTGGCCCAACATTTTGGCCGAACAGGGATGGATGGAGGCCGCCTTGCGCCGCAACCGCCTGCTCGACGCGCA
>DATNIV010000157.1:0-3962 GCA_035604255.1 Telmatospirillum sp.
CGAGATGGGGATTCCGCTCGAACAGATGATCTGGCGTCTGGCCACGCTTCCCTGCCGTTTCCTTAATCTGCCCGATCCGACCCTGGGCGTCGGCGCCGATGCCTCGCTGGTTCTTTTCGACCCGCAAACGGTGGGCGAGAAGAACGGTTTTCTCGATCCCCTGGTCCGTCCGGCCGGCATCGATATGGTTTGGGTGCATGGGCATCGGGTGCTCGATCACGGGCGCTTCATCGTGCCGAAGCCCTTCCCCGGACGCATCTTGAGCAGTCCCATCCGGCACTGAACTGGGGTCCACATCATGGATTGAACCATTCCATTGCATGACAAGTGTCAGTGCGACTTGAATGGATGCATTTTGTTTACACATCTATTGATGGAACTGTAAAAATAGACTATCTCATCTCTTGCAATGAATGCGGGCGATAGCCCGCAGTTGATTTGATGTTGATGTGACTGGTCCCTCTCTTCCTTTTTGAGGGCAGGGCACATCGACGTGAGATGAGAGGCACTATGCGTAAATATTTGTTGGGACTGGGTACGGTCGCCGCCCTTTTCGTTTCGGGTCAGTCCGCCATGGCCGACGGACCCTGGTACGTCAGTGGCAGCCTTGGCGCCTATATCCGGCAGGATTTCAGTAACACCGAGACATTCCACAACACTGCGGGAGCCTCGGGGCCCGTTCTGACCGATAGGACATTCGACCCGGGTCCAGTCGTCAATTTGGCGTTTGGGCGCAGAATATTAGGTCCGTTCCGCGTCGAGGGAGAACTGGGCTACGCGCATTATGATATCGACACGGCAAATCCTCGGAGCATCAATGGGGCGCTTCCAGGTCTCAATGGAAGTAAGTTGAGTGCCAATTCCGGTGGCGATTACGATCGTTTTACCGCGACGGCAAATGCCTTTTATGATTTTCCGATGTTCGGTCGGCTGATGCCCTATGTTGGCGGGGGCTTCGGATACGCCCATACGGAAGTGTCAACCGCGCAGTTCATAAAAAGTACAGGTGGCACGGTTACTCTTTTTGGCGGCAACGATGATTCGGCGGTTATTCTCGGTGAGGTTGGCGGCGCGGTATTTCTGAACAATAGCTGGTCAATTGTTCCGTCATATCGTTTCGAACACCTCTTTAATAACGCAGAAGAAAACGGGCACATTCTCAAAGTGGGCCTGCGCTATTCTCTCTGAGAATGTACAGGATATTCTCTATATATCGTTATACGCGGTCTTGACTCAATACTGTTCACTTAAGCGCCGTCATTGCGAGCCGGAGGCGAAGCAATCCAGCGACTTTCCCTATCCAACCAAGACAGGTTTCAGTAGAGTTTTGGTCCGCAGATGACGCAGATGCACGCAGATGACGACGAAATATCGGCCGCTATCTGCGTCATCTGCGGATCGATGTTCTCCCAAGACCAGGCAATGCACCTGCGTTAACCGGATCAGGAGTCCGGCCATGACGGTGAGGCCTCTCCAAGATCCCCCAACGCGTCCAACAGGGGGCGCGCCAATTCGCCATAGGCGCGCCATCGGCCTACCGAAGTTCGGTAGAGCGGTTGGCGCACTTGTGCGGCGCTGGCTGTTCGCACCAGCCGTTGCGTCTGGTGGAACGCCAGGCAGCGGTCGTCCCAGTCCAGGCCGCAATGGGCGAGGAGGCGGCGCGCCTGTCCTTCCATATCGGCCACCACGTCCTCGTAGAGCACGTCCAGCATGACGCCGGGCGGTAAGACGAGACGCCAATGCGCCATCAATGCCTTATAGGCCCGGTAATAGCGCCCCAGTTCGGCTAGGTCATAGGCGAAGGGCTGCGAACTGGCGAACAGTTTGGAAAAGCAGGCCAGGCATGTATCGACGGGGTCGCGGCGGACATGAATGATGCGGGCGTCCGGCAGGGCCAGGTGAATGAGGCCGATCCGTTTGAAATTGGCCAGCATCTTGTCGACGATGCGCTCCGCGTCCGGCGCGCGTGCGCGTAATCCGGCGACATAGGCGGCGCCAAGGCGGCGCACTGTCTCGGGGGCAAGAACGGCGACGATCTCGGGAAAGGCGGCGATACCGTCCACGGGAGCAAGGGTGTTCACCAGATGCTGCAGATCCTGCACCTCCCCGGCGCCGAACACGCCTGGATGGCTGGCCAGGATCTGTTCGACCAATGTCGTGCCCGAACGAGGCATGCCGACGATGAAGACCGGGTGCCGCGAGGAAAATCCGATCTCCGGGCCGGTGGCGAGCCGTTCCGCCGTGAAGACGGTTCGGATGCGATCGAAGACGGCCAGCGTTGCCGGCTCGCTATAGGCGATGCCGCGCCGCTTCAGTTGGTTGCCGGCCAGCAGATGGTGGAACGATTGCTCATGTTGGCCGCAGTCTCCGTAAACCTTGCCGAGCGCGAAATGCAATTCCATCCGTTCGCTGTCGGGAAAAACGGCCATGTCTTGCGCCAGATCCTCCATGCGCCGGACGTGCGGATCGCTCGCGTCGATGCGCTTGGTTTCGGCCAGCATGCGATAGAAGGAGACACGGGCCGGTGCCAGCGCGATGGCTCTTTCGAAGGCGCGGTAGGCGTCATCGAGATGTCCGGTCTCGGTCAAACAGAGCCCCAGATTGTAATGGGCTTCCGCGTCGTCGGGGGTCAGCGTGATGGCCTTGTGGTAACAGGTCAGGGCCTCCTCGGCCCGGTCGAGGGCTTGCAGCGCGGAACCGAGATTGTTGAACGCTTCGGCGAAATCAGGCCGAAAAGCGAGCGCCTGGGCGTAACAACCGATCGCCTCGCAATACCGCTTCAGCGCCACGAGGCCGTTGGCCAGGCCGTAATGAGCGTCGGCGTTGGCAGGATTGAGGCGAAGCGCTCTCTCATGGCAGGTGATCGCGTTCCCGGGCTGCTTCGCCTGCTCCAGCGCATTGCCGAGGTTGGTCAGGATCGGCGCCGATCCGGGTTCGACGGCCAACGCCCTTTCGATCGCGTCAATCGCTGGTCCAGTTTGCTTGAGCAACAAGAAAACGGCGCCGAGACTGTTGAGCGCTTCGGCGAAATAGGGGGCACAGAAGGCTGTTCGGGCGAAACAAACGGCGGCGTCTTGGGGATGGCGGAGGGAGACCAGAACATTGCCGAGATTGTATTGGGCGTCGACAAAGTCGGGTTTGAGGATGAGAGCCGCTCGAAAGCAGCGCTGGGCCGTGTCCGGGCGGTGGAGGGCGATCAGGGTCTTGCCGAGGTTATTGTATCCCTCGGCGAAGGTGGGCTGGATCGTCAGCATCTTGAGAAAGCTGTCCGCCGCCGCCCGGTTGTCGCCCGACAGCGTTTGTACGCTGCCCAAGCAGTGCCAGGCTTCGGCCGACTCGGCGGCCAGGGTTGTCGCGCGGTGGGCCAGACGGAGGGATAGGTCCCCTTGGCCGCGATCAAGACGGCACAAGCAAAGACAGCAAAGCGCGCGAATATGCTCGGGATGATCGGCGAGGATCGCTTCATAGCCTTCGATCGCGGCGTCCAAGCGTCCTTGCCGGTGCAGCGTCACGGCCTTGTCGAACGCCAGCGCCACCCCATCAGTCGCCGGCATTTTTCCCTTCCGCCATTCCGTCGATCGGGAGCCTGATGGTGAAGGTGGTGCCCACGCCGACCTCGCTTTCCACGTCTATTCTGCCGTTATGCTTGGCGACCACGACGTCGCGGCAGATCGCCAAGCCTTGGCCCGTTCCTTTGCCCACTTCTTTGGTCGTAAAGAACAAATCGAAGATCTTGTCGCGGATCGCCTCCGGTATGCCGGTTCCGTTATCGCTGATACGGATCTTCGCACAGTCGGCGTCGCAGGCGGTCTCGATGACGATAAGACCTGGGAGCGGTTTGCCCGAGCCTTCGATGGCATGCACCGCATTGACGATGAGATTCAGAAAGACCTGATTCATCTCGCCGGCGTGACAGAGTACCTCCGGGAGCGATGGATCGAATCGCTGTTCGACCGTCGCCA
>DATNIV010000158.1:0-3604 GCA_035604255.1 Telmatospirillum sp.
TCAGGTTGGTTTTTGGAGATCGTTTTTGGGAGACTCCGAGTTAAGCTATCTTGCCTTTGAAAGTCTTCCATTTGGGAATGTCGGTCACGTCGATGACCTCGTCGGATAGGTGGACGTAGACATGGAGCAACAGGACCATAACAGCGGCTTTCAGCAGATCGACGAGCCATTGGAGAGTCACGGCCATCGCTGCCGTGACGTGGTCGTTCTCGCTGTGCGTGCTTTCCTTGACCTGCTCGATACGACCGCGACCGGCGACACGATTTCGGTTGATGCGGTTCGACGCATCGCTCATGCCGTCATGAATGCGGAAGGCGCGCTCTCCACCTACTATGACCTTCATGCCATGGGTTGCGCCGCTTTCTTCGAATTGGTGAAGTCCGAGCGAAAACGAACGGACTTTTACGGTCGCGTGATCACCGAACCATTGGTTCCCCTCCTCAACGACCCGACCTCGGGCATCGAGCGGAAAAACCTGCCACAGTTCTTTTCCGCAGTCCGCATGATCCTCGGTGACGACGTCTACACCGAATACAGGGATCGTTGCATCCGCGTGGCCAACGAGTTGCGCGGCGGCAGCAATCTTTTGCTTTGGCCGGAGTTTTTCCTGGATAGGCGCACTCTGGATATTTTAGAGGAGACTTTGGTCACCATCGCTCACAGCTTCAAGCGCTTCACCCCGCGGATGGACTGGTTTCTGATCGTGATGAACACTGACCCGAAGTCCGTTTCTCTGGGGAGCACCATGTTTATTCAAAGAAACCCCGACGAGAAATTGGAACATGCCTTTGTTGAGGCCAATTTTGTCCGTCTGTTCAGGGCGTTGTTTGCTGCTGTCCACCCGGAAAAATACGACAAGACGGAGCGAGCCGCTTTCAAGGCGAAATACGGCGCCCCCCCCGAGACCGTGTTCGGTCCGCTTTTTGTCGAATTGGCCATGCTCGACCAACGACCGGTTGTTGGCGCCGCCAAGCGGTCTGGTCCAGGGATCGAAACGCGAAAGGGCTCCAAACGAAAGCCATGATCGGTTCCCGCGCACCAAGGGAATGGCGAGAGTGTGGGGAGACCCGAAAAATGGCGGAAGGGATCGGATTCGAACCGATGGTAGGATTTACTCCTACGGCGGTTTAGCAAACCGCTGGTTTAAGCCACTCACCCACCCTTCCGCGGGATAGCGGGGCCGCTTTCGCGAACCACCGAGCTTGGATGGCCGGTTCTACAGAAACTAACCGGCCGCGTCAATCGGGCTTACGCAGGAATCGCCATTCCTTTGATCACCGCGGGTCGTTCGCCAAGAATTTTCTGCCAGCGCGTGACATTGGGAAAGGCTTCAAGATCGATTCCTTGCCATTCATAGCGCTGAACCCAGGGATAAATGGCGATATCGGCAATGGAATAATCGCCCGCGACATAAGGTTTCTTGGCCAACTGCCGGTCCAGCACGCCATAGAGCCGTTCCGTTTCCGCGGTAAAGCGGTTGATGGCGTAGGGGATCTTCTCGGCGGTGAATTTCCGGAAGTGATGCGCCTGACCCAGCATCGGACCGAACCCACCCATTTGCCACATCAGCCATTGCAGAACATCGAATCGCGCCGCCGGCGCCGCCGGCAACAGCGTCCCGGTTTTCTCGGCCAGATAGATCAGGATCGCCCCTGATTCAAACAGGGCCAGAGGCTTGTCGCCCGGCCCCTTGGCATCGACGATGGCGGGAATTTTGTTATTCGGACTGATGGCCAGAAAATCGGGGGCGAATTGCTCGTTCTTGGTGATATCGACAGCATGCACGCGATAGGGCAGCCCCACCTCTTCCAACATAATGGAAATCTTGCGGCCATTCGGTGTTTTCCAGGTGTAAAGATCAATCATCGCAACGATATCCTCCGTTATTGCAAAGGGTAACCGGCATCCGGCACATCGCTCAGCCGCCGGAAGACGAGGGATAAGCTGACGGCGAACAGCATGGTCGAAATCGTTCCGAAACAGGCTCCCAATAGCGCGCCGGTCAGCGGCACGCTGTCGGCCAGAAGATGCGCGATGAGTTGCGGCAACCATCCGGTGATCCATACCGGAACGAGAATCGCGCAGAGGCGCAGCACATTGCCCTTCAGCAAGTTCGCCGCATCGCCGAGCTTCAAGGTCCGCCCCACCGCGGCCGCCGGAAAAATCAAAAAATAGCGGCAGGAAAACAGGGTGATCAGGGCCGCCTCGGCGGCCTGCAACGGTCCGAGAATAATCGCTGCGGGAAGTGCGCTTTCCTTCATCGCGACGGCAATGATTCCGGACACAAAGCCAAAGACCAATCCGACGGCGATGGCTACCGCCAACAACAGCGGCACCATGCGAAGCCCCGCCCACAGGAACAGTCCTTCCTCGCGGCGCAGAGCGAGTCCGGCCCGCGCATGGACGCCATGCAGCACTAGGCGATGAACGCTGGTAATCACCGGCAAATTCAAAAGGCCGAGAATCGCACAGAGAAAACCGACGAACGCCAGATCGGACGGCGATTTATCGCTCTCGTCCGCCAAGACCACATTGGCCAGGATGAATTGCGCCGTCATCGCCACCAACGTCAGCCAGCCGAAACGGGCGATGGCCGGCGTCAGAGAGCGAAGTGTGGAAATGGTTTCGACAATAGTCGCGACGACCGGCAGTTTTTCGGTCATTCAGGCACCCCTTCCGGGCGATCCGGTTCCGCCACACTCTATCCGCAGGGTGCCAGAGAGCCCAGTTTCTTTTTTGTCTCTGTGAAGTCCCTATTGGCGAGCCGACGTCACCAGACGCCGCGCCTCGGCGCCGCTGTCGCATTGCATGGCGTCTTTGGCAAGCCCACGCAGCCTATCCATCGACAGCGTCCGGATATGCGCCTTGATGGCGGCGATCTGATTGGGTCGAACGCTGAGACTGCGAACACCGACGCCGATCATCAGGCTCGCCGCCAGGGGGTCGGACGCGGCATCGCCACAGACGGACACATGACAGCCGGCGGTTTCGGCCTTTTCGCAAATGCCGGCGATGGCACGCAGGACGGCGGGATGGGCCGCGTCCTGCAAGGACTCGAGATCGCCGTTGCCACGCTCGGCGGCCAGAATGTACTGAGTCAAGTCATTGGTGCCGATACTGAAGAAATCAGCCAGTGCGGTAAAGCGTTCGGCCATGATCGCCGCCGCCGGAACCTCGACCATCATGCCGAGTTTGACCGGCCATTGATGCGCCACGCCGGCCCGCTCCAGATCATGATGGGCGGCTTCGGCGAAGGCGCGCGCCTGACGCATGTCCTCGGGCGTGGTGACCATGGGGAACATGATCCACACATCCCGGCCGATACCCGCCCGTAAAATGGCCCGAAGATTGGAGGCGAAGAACGCCGGATGGCGAAGCGACAACCGCACGCCGCGCACCCCCAGAAACGGATTGTGCTCCAGGGCAGTCGGCATGAAGGCCAAGGGCTTGTCGGCGCCGATGTCCGGCGTGCGGATCACCACCGGCCCCTCACCGAGATTGGCCAGCACCGCGGCGAGAGACCGGGTCTGGCGCTCTTCGTCGGGCATGTCGTCCAAAGACAGATACAGAAACTCGGTTCGCAAAAGCCCGACGCCTTCCGCGC
>DATNIV010000159.1:0-3622 GCA_035604255.1 Telmatospirillum sp.
AAGCAGATGTGAGCCTCGATGCCGGCCAAGACCACCTGCCGCCGCCCTGTTCCTGCCAGGCGATCCAGAATCACCGGCTCGTCGGCACAGGAAAAATGCAGTTTCTCGACGGCGCCTTCGGGCGGCAGCCATTCTCGCAGATCGAAAACCGTCGGACCGATGCCTTTTGGATATTGTTCGCTGGCAATCACCGGCACCTCCAACCGTCGCGCCGCGCGCATCAGCAATGCGCAGCCGCTGATCACCCTGCGGGGATCGGACATGACGGGAGCCAACCGTTCCTGGACGTCGACAATCAACAGACTGGAATTCTCGGCACGCATCAACATCTTAAGGTCTCTCCTTCGCACCCGCTTTTTCCCTATCGGGACGGAACCCTAATGCACCCTGGCCGCCGAACCAAGAGGGGGAACGGACACAATCAAGGCCTCCATATCCAAAATATCCAACCATCTGTTTGACAGCACCGCGCGACTCACTATTATCCCGCTGCACATCTTTATGATGCTATTTTTAACTATTCCGTGGCCGCCACGGTTCCATTCGGAAAAGAAGACCCATGACGTTTGCCGATCTAGGCCTAGGCCCCGAAATCCTCAAGGCCGTGGAGGAGGCAGGATATGTGACCCCGACGCCTATCCAGGAACAAGCCATTCCTGTGATATTGCAGGGGCGCGACGTGTTGGGTGTGGCGCAAACGGGAACCGGCAAGACCGCCGGATTCACCCTGCCGATGATTGAAATTCTGGCCGGAAGCCGAGCGAAAGCGCGAATGCCCCGCTCGCTCATTCTGGCGCCGACCCGCGAACTGGCTTCGCAGGCCGCCGAGAATTTCGAGAAATATGGAAAATACCACCGCCTGACCATGGCCAAACTGATCGGTGGCGAAAGCTTCGTCGATCAGGAAAAGCTGTTGGATCGTGGTGTCGACGTGTTGATCGCCACCCCCGGCCGCCTGATGGATCTCTTCGATCGCGGCCGCATCCTGCTCAACGACGTCAAGGTTCTGGTCATCGACGAAGCGGACCGGATGCTCGACATGGGATTCATTCCGGATGTCGAACGCATCGTGTCGCTGTTACCGAAGATGCGCCAGACGTTGTTCTTCTCGGCGACGATGGCGCCGGAAATCCGTCGCCTGGCCGACGCCTTCCTGATGAACCCCAAGGAAATCTCCGTCGACGTGCAGTCCTCGACGGGAACCCTTGTCGAACAATTCATGGTGGTCTGCGAGGAGCAGGACAAGCGCGAGGCGCTGCGTCACCTGATCCGGCTTGAAGACGTCAAGAACGCGCTGATCTTCTGCAACCGCAAACGGGATGTCGATATCCTGTACCGATCGTTGGTCAAGCATGGGTTCGACGCGGTGCAGTTGCATGGCGACATGGCCCAGTCGTCGCGGACCGAAACGCTGGAGCATTTCAAGACCGGAGTCGTCCGGCTGATGGTCTGTTCGGACGTCGCGGCCCGGGGCCTCGATATTTCGGACCTGTCTCATGTGTTCAATTTCGACGTGCCGCACCATGCCGAGGATTATGTCCACCGTATCGGCCGCACCGGGCGCGCGGGCAAAACGGGCCGCTCCTTTACCATCGCGACCCCCGATGACGGAAAATTCGTGGGCGCCATCATTCAGTTGATCGGCAAGGACATTCCCCGCACGCCCATCGAGGGTCTGCCGGAAATTACCCTCGACCTGCAAAGCGATGGTCGTCGGCGCGGCAGCCGCGGCAAGGACAAGGACCGCGCCCCACGCCGCTCGACAAGGACCGCGTTCACGAGCGCTCCCAGCCCAACCCCCTCTGAAACTCCGCCTGCGGCTGCGCCGGCCGCACGTGACGTCGAGCGCGGTCAACACGAACCGCAGGCCATTCGCGGAACGGAACGTGATTGGAAAAGCCGGTCCCGGACGGAACGGCCGAAACAGACGGATGGCGAGCAGGTGCGCGGTGGTCGAGGCCGCAACGAGAGGGATCGTGGCGGTCGGTATCGCGATGACTTCGGCATTGGCGAAATGAGTCATCCGGACAATGTGGTCGGATTCGGCGATGCCCTTCCCGACTTTTTGGCCCGCCCTGTCCCGCTGCCCAAACCGGCTGAAAAAGACGTGACGCCGGACGACGTCGAGGAACCAGTCGAAAAGACGGTCGAAAAGACGGTCGAGAGCAAGGTCGCCAGCAAAAGGAAAACCGCGTCGCCCAGAAAACCGGCGCCTCCGAAAAAGGAAGCCGTCGCGGCAGACGCCGATCAGACTGAAAAAAAGAAGCCTGTTCGCAAAAGAAAACCGGCGGTAAAGAAAGTCGCTCCCGCGACCGAACAGCCCACGCCGATGCCCGTTGAACAAGCCTCAGGCGAAGCCCCCTCGGTCGACGACAACGCCTGAGCCAGACCAAGCCGCCGCTTGGGACGAGCGGCCAAGCATCATCCGCAGGTGAGGATTGCCATGCAAACCATCTTCGTGTTGATCAAAACCGAGTTGGGACGGGCCTATGAGGTGGCCAACCTGGCCGTCGAAACCGAACGGTTTTCCGAAGTTCACTCGGTTTCCGGTCAATATGACTTGTTGCTGAAGTGTTATCTTGATGATGGTCAGGATATCGGTCATTTCGTCGCCGACTCCGTCCAGACCCTTCCCGGCGTCAAGGACACCTTCACGATGATCGCTTTCAAGGCGTTTTCCTGAATCCGGCCCCAGCCACAGCCTTTCCCATGCGAAAAGTGCTGAGACGATTCTCAAGACGACTAAAACTTTTGCTCATCCGCGTCCTGCACTGGCCGATTTGTTTTTACCCGATGTTCATGTAACTTCGGAAACTCGCTCTCGGGAGGGGCGGGATGGGACGAACGACGATGCTCAAGAAATGACAACGAAGAGAGAGGTGTGATGGCGGCCTATTCTGTATCCGTGGCATTGACCGGTAGCGGTGGCGCTGGAGCGATGACGGCGGGGCAAATCCTTTTGGATTCGGCCTCGAAAGCCGGTTTTTACGGTTTGATGACGCGGTCGATGGGACCACAGATCCGCGGCGGCGAGGCCGCGGCGCTGGTGCGCATCTCATCGGCGCCGATTTCCTCCCTTGATGATCATTACGATGTTCTGATCGCCTTCGACTGGGGCAATATCAACCGCTTCGCGGCGGAACTGCCGCTGGCGGCCGACAGCTTGATTTTGTGCGATCCGGAACAGGGCGATATTCCGGAGCCGATCGCCGCCTATGGCGCGCGGGTCGGGCTTCTGCCGCTGAAAACCATTGCCGGGGCGATTCCCGGCGGCCGGGCCAATATGGTCGGCCTGGGCGCCGTGGCGGCCTTGATCGGCCTGCCCATCGAGTCGGTGATCGCCGTCCTGACGACGCAGTTGGCCCGCAAAGGCGAGGAGGTTCTAGCCGCCAGCACGGCCGCTCTGCGCGTTGGCGCCGAACAGGCCGCCGGCTTGCCCGGCGTCACGAAATTGCCGGCAATCCAGCATGACGACTCGCCTCGCTGGAACATCAGCGGCAACGAGGCGGCCGGTCTCGGCGCGCTCAAGGGCGGCATCAAATTCGTCGCCGCCTATCCGATCACCCCGGGAACCGAAGTCCTGGAATGGCTGGCCCCGGCGCTCGACAAGACGGGGGGCGCG
>DATNIV010000160.1:0-2004 GCA_035604255.1 Telmatospirillum sp.
TATCGTAAGGACGCGAGACCGCATTGAGCAATCGTCTCGCCAAAATCACGACTGTCGCCTTATCGGCCTGTTCCTCCAAGATGACAGCGAACTCATCACCACCAACGCGCGCCAGCGTATCGGCGGAACGAGTCACCGCGGCAAGGCGATCGACGATTTTTTCCAGCAACCGGTCGCCCAGATCATGCCCCATGGTATCGTTGATCCGGCTGAAGTGATCGAGATCGAGAAACAAGATGGCGATGGTCTTTCGGGCTCCGTCCGCTCGGGACAGCGCCAGGATGAGACGTTCGCGGAACAAACCGCGATTGGGCAATCCGGTCATCGCATCGAAATTGGACAAGAACCTGATTCGCTCTTCGGCATGTTTGCGATCGGTGATGTCTTCGTGAACAACGACGAAATGGCTCACGGTCCCTTTGCGGTCACGCATCGGCGTCACCGTCTGTTCGACGGTGTAGAGTGTTCCATCCTTGCGCCGCTCAACCAACTCGCCACGCCAGACATCGCCGGCATGAATGGTCGACCACAAGTCCTGATAGACTTGTTTTGTCTGAACACCCGAACGCAGCAGATTGGGCGATCGACCGACCGCTTCATCCAGGCCATACCCCGACAAACGGGTAAAAGCGTCGTTGACCCATTGGATGCAACCACTTCCATCGGTGATGAAGATGGCATTGGCGGCCGCCCCAATGGCGGCGCCTTGCAACAACAAGCGACGTTGATCGGACATCACCTGCAACATGATGCCCAGGTGATCGGCCAACCGCTCCAATCTCGGCATCAGAGCGGTGGCTATGCGTGCGTCGGCATAAGCCGTCAGGGCGCCAAGAACAGTCTTTCCGACGCACAAGGGAATGGAAACACCGGCCTGAGGGCCAGTCGCCGCGTCCTGCAGTTCGAGCCAATCGGGGACGGTCGGTTCGATCCACTGGATATCGCCGGAGAGGATGGCCAGCGCAGCCGGTTCCCCCTGAACGCCGTCCCACCGCAAATGCATGCTGTTGAAATGCTGCTCCATCGCCGGCGGGCCGGCAAAACCAAGCACCGCGAAGCTTCCGTCGGGCCTTTTTCCGGCGATCCACACCAAACGGAGATTGAACAATCCCATAATGCGGCGACACAAAAATGGGGTCAGGAATTCCATATCTTCGCCCTGAAGCACCCGTTGATTGACCTCCTGAACCAGAGCGTTAATCGCCGCGATCTGCCGAGGAACGCTGACGTCGCGGAGAACGACGACGGTGAGATGACACCCTCCCGAAGTCACGTGGCTCACAGAAATCTGCAACGTCAACGGCAGTCCGTCGGCGCGAGACACATGCCATTCCCGCAATTCCCCGGCCGGTATATCTTGAAAGGACTCGACCACGATTGCCGCGGGATCAGCCCAATCGGGCAAAAGGGAGGCCGCCGCCATTCCAACCACCTGATCGGCGGAACAATCGAAAATTCTCTCCGCCACCGGATTGATCGACCGCACGCATCCATTTTCGTCGACCGTCAATACGCCTTCCGTCAAACGTCCCCAAATAGCGTCAAGAGGCATGCCGTTGACCTCGGCAACGCTCGCGGCCCAATCCGCACGCACAAACGCCTTCCCGCGCGCTTTCGTCCTTGCTCTCAGCAGGGCGAAAGAAATGGCGGCGACCAATAGCCCGCCCCCCAAGCTTCCTACAAAAATCAATTCGGGCGGCGAAAGCACCACTGGCAAAACCTTTTCCGAAGGCGGGGGATTTCATTCTTCCGGCAATTTAACCCAATGGAACATTGCCGCAAACTATGTCGAACGAGAAATAACGGTAGGAACGCCTTTGGTCGTTCTTATTGCCCAAGCATCGATTCTGCCTCACAATAGCGCCCCAATCGTGTGCCACGGGGCAATCAGGGCAAAAGGTTTATTAGGCAATGTCGTTTCCGACCCTCATTGGTTTTCTGTTGGGTATCGGGTTGTTCCTCTTCTCGATTCTCCTCAGCACCGACAATTACATGATTTTCCTG
>DATNIV010000161.1:0-6307 GCA_035604255.1 Telmatospirillum sp.
CAGGAAAAGCTGATGCTGTTTCCGTTGTTGATCGGCGCGGTGTGCATCATCGCTTCGGTGATCGGCACCTTCTTCGTGCGTCTTGACGCGTCCCAGAAGATCATGCGCGCTCTTTACAAGGGATTGATCGCCACCGGCATCTTGTCGATGATCGCCATCGTCTTAACTGCGCAATGGCTGTTCGGTGGATTCGACGCGACCTTCACCACCACCGGAGGATTGGTGTTGACGGTCAAAGCCCTGCTCGGTTGTTCGGTGGTCGGTCTGGTGATCACCGGTCTTCTGGTGTGGATCACCGAATATTACACCGGTACCGACTATCGCCCGGTGCGGAGCGTCGCCCGGGCCTCGACCACCGGCCATGGCACCAATGTCATCCAGGGTCTGGCCGTTTCGATGGAAGCCACAGCGCTGCCCGTCCTGGTGATTTCAGTGGGCATCATCGTTTCCTACATGCTGGCCGGTCTTTATGGCATCGCCATTTCGGCCACCACCATGCTGGCGTTGGCCGGAATCGTCGTCGCTCTCGACGCCTACGGTCCGGTGACCGACAATGCCGGTGGCATCGCCGAGATGGCCGATCTTCCGAAGGACGTGCGCAAGATCACCGACGCCTTGGATGCCGTCGGAAACACGACCAAAGCGGTGACCAAGGGTTATGCCATCGGTTCCGCCGGTTTGGCCGCGTTGGTGTTGTTCGCCGCCTACACCGAAGATCTTCACCACTATTTCCCGAAGCTGACCGTCAGCTTCAGCCTGCAAGATCCGTTCGTCGTGATCGGTCTCTTCATCGGCGGTCTGCTGCCTTATCTGTTCGGCGCCATGGGCATGATGGCGGTCGGTCGCGCCGCCGGAGCGGTGGTCGTCGAAGTGCGTCGCCAGTTCAAGGAAATCCCCGGCATCATGGCGGGGACGGCCAAGCCCGATTATGGCCGTGCGGTCGATATGCTGACCAAAGCGGCGATCCGGGAAATGATCATTCCGTCTTTGCTGCCGGTCTTGGCGCCGGTGGTGCTTTATGTGGTGATTCTGCAGGTTGCCGGTCAGTCCGCGGCGTTCTCCTCTTTGGGCGCCATGCTGATGGGCACCATCGTCACCGGACTGTTCGTCGCCTTGTCGATGACCTCGGGCGGCGGCGCTTGGGATAATGCCAAGAAATACATCGAGGACGGCAACCATGGTGGCAAAGGTTCCGACGCTCACAAGGCGGCGGTGACCGGCGATACCGTTGGCGATCCCTACAAGGACACCGCCGGCCCGGCGGTCAATCCGATGATCAAGATCATCAACATTGTCGCTCTTCTGCTGCTGGCCATCGTGGCGGGTTGAGGGAAGGGCTCTGCCGTCATTGCGCGTGAAAGCGAAGCAATCCAGAAGACAAAATTGACGCTGGATTGCTTCGCCTGGCGGCTCGCAATGGCGGCTCGCAATGATGGAGAACGTTCTTGGAACCTGATAGGCGTCCTGATCCTATCCGCAGATGACGGGATAGGACGGCGCCAAAAGAATAAGCCCGCCGGTTCTTCCATGAACCGGCGGGCTTATTCCAATTTTAAGCGCTACAGACGGGCGGATGACGGATCACGGCGCCGCGGCGTCGTCCTTGGCCTTGGAATTGAATTTGCCGACGTTACCGAGCAACTGCTCGATAACCGACATATCGCGGCCGGCGGTCGGCGTTTCGCGCGACACCATCGTGACGTCCTTGCCGTCTTTCAACTCCAGTTTGTGGATTTCCTTGACGGTGCTATTGCTGTCGAATTCGATCACCACCACCTGACGGTCCAGCTCTTCCGGCTTGAAGAAGGCAATGGTTTCGATCCTGCTGCTGATATAATACCAGCGATCGTCGCCGAAGACCGAGGTGCTGGCCGGCGTGCCGAGCAGCGCCGCCACGTCGTTCTTGGTGAAGACGCCCGGTTTGACCTCGGCCAAGCGCTCAGGAGCGGGCAGATTGCCGCGCAGATCGACCGTGGGTTCGCAGGCGGTGGTGGCGCCGAGAAGCGCTATGGCCCAAAGGAAACGAATGGATTTGGAGTGCATCTTGCCCCGATGTGATAACCGCTCTGACGCCCTGCCTGGGGCCGCTCCGGAGGAGCTGCTCGTTGACGGGCTGGCGGCGCGACCGATAGTGTGCAGAAGGTGCACTCGCATATGGCCCCTTGTCAATCGTCCCGGTGAAGCTTTTCCTTCACAGGGATCTTGATCGAGCGGGATCCCGTCCGTATTAACTTATGGCGATCCGACGCGCTTTTGTCGGTGGTTACCGAATTGGATCATGAGAAAATGGCTCTTCGTTCGTTATTTTCAGGCAAGCACGCCGGGGCCGCCGCGCGCGATCTTTATATGACGGCGGTTCATCAGGCGCGGCGCGAAGAGTTCTATCTCTCTCTCGACGTGCCCGACAGCGTTGATGGCCGATTCGATTTGCTGGCGTTGCATGTGTTTTTGCTGTTGCGGCGGTTGGGCAAGGCCGGCCGGCCGGCCAAGACGTTGTCGCAGGCGGTTTTCGATCTGATGTTTTCCGATATGGACGCCAACCTGCGCGAAATGGGCGTCTCGGACTTGGCCGTCGGTGGCCGGGTGAAAACCATGGCCAAAGCCTTTTACGGCCGTATTGACGCTTATGAGCCGGGTTTGGCGCCTGACTGCGACGATTTGTCGTCGCTGAAAGAGGCTTTGGCGCGGAATCTTTTTCGTGGAACCGCGGTCGATGACGGGGTACTGACTGCCTTGGCCGGTTATGTCAGGCGAGAGGATGCCGCGCTTGGGCAACAGACGTTGGAGGATTTGCAAGATGGTAAGGTGTGTTTTGGCACGCCCCTGTTGCCCGGAGCGGTTCGTTCATGATCGCGCTTGAGTTCTGCCGTCCGATCCAGGTCGAGCGTCTGGGGCATGACGAACGCGTCTATGATCTCGAAGCCAATGCCGAGGAGCGTGTGGCCCTGGCGGAACGCTTCGGTATTCTGGCGCTCGAGGCGCTGACGGCGCGGGTGCGGGTGAAACGGGTAACGGGTGGCACGCAAATCCGTCTGGCGGGGCATTTCTCCGCCGATGTGGTGCAAGCTTGCGTCGTCAGCCTCGACCCGGTGCCGGCGCATCTGGAGGAAGATTTCGTTCTGCTGTTCGCCGCCGAAAAAAAAGAAGACGCCGGCGAACTGGTGTTGGCCCTGGACGAGGAGGATCCTCCCGAGCCGATCGAAAACGGCGTTATTGACGCCGGCGAGGCGGTGGCCGAGCATCTGGCGCTTGCCCTCGATCCGTTTCCGCGGGCGCCGAATGCGGTCTTCGAAGGGATCGGTGACCCCGAACCCGACCCTCCGGCTAAGGTTGCTTCCTTCGCGTCGCTGGCGTCCTTGAAGAAGAAATAGTCGGGTTCGCCCCGAAAAAGGACCTTATCCGGGGATATGTCGCAAGAGAGCGGCGAATGATACCGGATTAGGCTTGCCCCCCTGGCGGTTTTTCGTTAAGAAAGGCGCCTTTCCGCTTTTGCCTCTGGCAGAGAGTAATTTAAATGGCTGTCCCAAAGAAGAAGACCTCTAAATCCCGTCGCAACATGCGCCGTTCCCACGATGCCTTGAAGGCTGTCGGTCATGTGGAATGCCCGAACTGCGGCGAACCGAAACTTCCCCATCACGTCTGTGGTGCCTGTGGGCATTATGACGGGCGTGAGGTGGTTGCCGAATCCGGAGCCGCGGCCTAACATCGCTACCGTTTACGGCTTCCGAGGATAGCGAGATTGACAGCGCGTGTAACAATATCTCTGGATGCCATGGGGGGGGACAACGCCCCCGACATGGTGGTTCAGGGCGTGCAGATTGCGCACACACGGTTGCCGCATGTCGACTTCCTGCTGTTTGGCGATCAGGCGAAACTGACGCCATTGCTTGATCTGGCGCCAGAGCTGAAAGAGTGTTGTCAGCTCCGTCATACGGACAAAGCGGTGAAGTGCGACGATAAGCCCTCGCAAGTCTTGCGCCAGGGGCGTCAGACCAGCATGTGGCTGGCTGTCGACGCTGTCGCCCGGGGGGAAGCCGCCGGCGTGGTGTCGGCCGGCAATACCGGCGCCTTGATGGCGATGTCGAAATATGTGCTGCGTATGCTGCCCGGCATCGATCGTCCGGCCATCGCCGGTTTTTTCCCGACCGAGCGGGGCGAAAGCGTGATGCTCGACCTCGGCGCCAATGTCGATTGCGATGCCAATAATCTGGTGGAATTCGCCGTCATGGGCGAGGTGTTCGCCCGCATCGTGCTGGGGATCGAACGCCCGACCGTAGGCTTGCTGAACGTTGGCTCGGAAGAAATGAAGGGCAACGATTCGGTGCGGACGGCGGCGGCGATCCTGCGTCAGGGCAATCTGCCGCTGACCTTCTACGGTTTCGTCGAAGGCAATGACATCGCCGGCGGCGCCGTCGATGTGGTGGTGAGCGACGGCTTCACCGGCAATATCGCTCTGAAAAGCGCTGAAGGCCTCGCCAAGCTTTACACCCGTTTCCTGCGCGACGCCTTTTCGAGCTCCTGGTTGGCCCGGTTGGGTTATCTGATGGCGCGTTCGGCCCTGATCAAAGTGAAGCTCAGGACCGATCCCAGGCGCTACAACGGCGCCATGTTCCTCGGGTTGAACGGCATCGCGGTGAAAAGTCATGGCGGAACCGACGCCGTGGGGTTCGCCAATGCGATCGGCGTCGCCGTGGAATTGGTCACGCACGGCTTCAACGAGCGGATCAAACAAGAGTTGGAACGGCTGAAGGCCGTTGAGGATTCTCCAGCACAGGCGGCCGCGATCTAATGTCGATGATTCGTTCCCGTATTGTTGGGGTCGGCGCCTATTTGCCTGAGCGCGTGCTGACCAATGAAGAGATTTCCAAGAAGGTCGATACCACCGACGCCTGGATCGTCGAGCGGAGCGGCATTCACCAGCGCCATATCGCCGATCCTGAGCAAAGCACCTCGGATCTGGCCATTGCGGCTGCGCAACGGGCGCTGGCCAATGCCGGGTTGACGGGCAACGATATCGATCTGATCGTTTTGGCGACGGCGACACCGGACAATACCTTTCCATCGACGGCGACGCGCGTACAGGCGGCGCTGGGAATGACCAAAGGGGTCGCCTTCGATGTGCAGGCGGTCTGTTCGGGATTCATCTTCGCCTTGTCGGTGGCCGACAATTTCATCAAAAGCGGCCATGTGCGAACCGCCCTGGTGATTGGTGCGGAATGTTTTTCGCGCATTCTCGACTGGGAAGACCGTTCCACTTGCGTATTGTTCGGTGACGGTGCCGGTGCTGTGGTCGTGCAGGCCGGACAGGCCGGTGGCGACAACCGGGACACCGGGATTTTATCGACCCATATCCATTCCGATGGCCGTCATTATGATCTTTTGTATGTCGATGGCGGCCCGTCGACGACGCAAACCGTTGGTCATCTGCGCATGTCAGGCCGCGAGGTCTTCCGCCATGCGGTGACCAATCTCGCCTCGGTCGTGCATGAAGCCCTGGACGCCAATGGTTTGACGCCGGTGGATCTCGACTGGATCGTGCCGCATCAGGCCAACAAACGGATCATCGAGGGGACGGCCCGCAAGCTCGGGCTGTCTTTGGACAAGGTGGTGGTCACCGTCGATCGGCATGCCAACACCTCGGCGGCGTCCGTGCCCTTGGCCCTGGCCGAAGCGGTGGAGGATGGCCGTATCCAGTCGGGTCAATTGGTGCTTCTCGAGGCTATGGGCGGCGGTTTTACCTGGGGCGCGGCGCTGGTCCGTTTCTAACGACCTTTTCGACCTGCTGCAACGAACTCTTCCATCCCTTTGATATTGACGGCTTTCTGGCAAGAGGGTACGGTCATCTCTTATTGCATTGAGGTGAGCGGCATGGCGGAGCGAACGATTACGCGTGCGGAGTTGAGCGAGGCTGTCTATCAAGAGGTCGGTCTTTCGCGTAACGAATCAGCCGATTTGCTGGAACTGGTCTTAAGCGAGATTTCGACTGCGCTGGCGCAAGGCGAAGCCGTGAAGATTTCTTCCTTCGGCAGTTTTTCGGTGCGTTCAAAGGGCCAAAGGCTCGGGCGAAACCCGAAAACCGGTGAAGAGGTTCCGATTCTGCCTCGCAAGGTGATGGTTTTCCGCCCATCGCAATTGCTGAAGAATCGCATCAATGATGGTCTGTCCGCGGGGGCCGCGGGTCATAAGACAACGACGTGATTGAGGCTGGCGATATCGAGACAGCGGTTGTCCGCAAACCGGTCAAGTCCGAGGCGGCCTTCCGCACGATCAGCGAGGTCTCCGAGGATCTCGATGTGCCTCAGCATGT
>DATNIV010000162.1:0-8276 GCA_035604255.1 Telmatospirillum sp.
AAATGCAGGCAATGGCCAAAGAGCGAGCGGGGGCCGAGGAGTCCGAAGTGGTCATAGACGTCGGTATAATGTTTCGCCCAGGGAAACAGCCGGTGGACCTCGGCGATTTCGGCCAAGGTCTCTGACAAATGGGTCTGCAGATAGATGTCGGGATAGTCGTTCAGCAGGGTTCCTGCGGCTTCTAACTGCGCCTCGGTCGAGGTGATGGCGAAGCGCGGGGTGACCGCGTAGCGCTGCCGGTCTTTGCCGTGCCAGCGCTCGATCAGTCTCTTGCTGTCACGATAACTGGATTCGGCGGTGTCGGTCAGCGCGGCCGGCGCGTTTCGATCCATCATGACTTTTCCGGCGATCATCGCCGCGCCGCGGCGTACCGATTCCGCGAAGAAGGCGTCGATGGATTGAGGATGCACCGAGCCGTAAACCACGGCCGTCGTCGTTCCATTGCGCAACAATTCGTCGATGAAGAACCGGGCATTGGTTTCGGCATGCGTCGGATCGGCATATTTCTGTTCGGCGACGAAGGTGTATTTCTCCAGCCATTCGAGAAGCTGTGCGCCATAGGAGGCGATCACCTGGGTCTGCGGAAAATGGATATGGGTGTCGATGAAGCCCGGCAGGATCAACCCGTCGGGATAATGGGCGACGGGCGTTCCCGGAGCGAGGCGAGAGGCCAGTTGGTCGGCTGGGCCGACGGCGCTGATGCGTCCGCCTTCGATAAGCAGCAAGGCATCGTCGAGATAGCGATAACTGGAATGATCGCCGGCCCCGGCGGGAGTCCCGGTAAAGGTCAGAAGACGCCCTCGAATGGCGGTGAGGGAAGAGGTTGGTGCGTGTTTCGCCATCGGGACCTGTAATGATCGGGTTTGATTAAGGGTAAATTGAGGAATTCACCACAGATACGCAGAGATATCAGAGATTTTTTAAAGTATTACAAAGACCAGAAGACTCACCAGAAAGGTAACTATATCTGTTCGGCAAAGTCTTTGTTTTTCCTCTGCGTTCTCTGTGTCTCTGTGGTGAAAATGTTCATTTTAGGTTAATTTGTCATTCCCGCGGAAGCGGGAATCCAACCGGCGTTATGGATTCCCGCTTCCGCGGGAATGACGAAAAATGAAATTGAGGGGTGGCGCTGTGCGCCACCCCATTCGCAAGGGTCAGCTTTCGACCCCGGCGACGTACCAGTTCATCTTCAGCATGTCTTCGTCGGAGGCCTTCTGGCCCGCCGCATAGACCACTTCGCCTTTCTGGTTCTTGATCGGACCGGTGAAGGGATGGACGGCGCCGCTGGTGATGTCGGCTTTCAACTTCTCGGCGGACGCTTTCACAGGGGCCGGCATGGCGGGATTGAAGGGGGCGAGGCCGACCAGGCCTTCCTTGAATCCCCACCAGATGTCGGAATTGGTCCAGGTGCCCTCCATGACCTTCTTCACGCGATCGATGTAGTAGTTGGCCCACAGGTCGACCACGGCGGTCAGATGGGCTTTCGGCGCATAGGAGGTCATGTCGGTGGCCTGCCCGAACGCGTAAACGCCGCGCGATTCGGCGACTTGCAGCGGGGCGGCGCTGTCGGTGTGCTGGGCGATGATGTCGCACCCCTTGTCGATCAGAGCCTTGGCGGCATCGCTTTCCTTACCCGGGTCGTACCAGGTGTTGGCCCAGATGACCTTGGTCTTGAAGTTCGGATTGTGCTTCTGGGCGGCGAGCGTGAAGGCATTGATCCCCATCACCACTTCCGGAATCGGGAAGGAGGCCACATAGCCGGCGACTCCGGCCTTGCTCATCTGGCCGGCGATGTCGCCGAGGACGGCGCGCCCTTCGTAGAAACGGGCGTTGTAGATCGCCAAGTTCGGGGCCCGCTTGAAGCCGGTGGCATGTTCGAATTTGATCTTCGGAAATTGCCCGGCCACTTTCAATGTCGATTCCATGAAGCCGAAAGAGGTGGCGAAGATCAACTGGTTGCCCGAGGTGGCCAACTGGCGGATGACGCGCTCGCAGTCCGGGCCTTCGGGGACGTTTTCGACGAAGGTGACCTTCACCTTGTCGCCATAGTGGGCTTCCACCGCCTTGCGACCGACGTCATGGGCGTAGGTATAGCCCATGTCGCCGATCGGGCCGGTGTAGACGAAGGCGATGGGGAGCGCGTCGGCGGCCAAGGCCCGGCCGGGGCGGCCCAAAGCCAAGGTTCCGGCGGCGGCGGCGGAGCTTGCCAGGAAAGTGCGTCGGGTAACGGTAAACGTCATGGAAATCCCCTCTTTTCAGGTCAGCAATGGGTCGAAAGATAAGGTGATCAGACCGACGGTCGGAACGGTTTCCCGAGATCCGCCGGGGCGTTGAAGCGTCCCCGCCAGGGGCCCGCCGAGATGATGGTCAAGACGGCGATGGTCGCCAGATAGGGCAGCATCGAAAAAACCTGGGCCGGCAGGTGAAAGGCGCCTTGGGCGTGCAATTGCAGGATGGTGACCCCGCCGAACAGATAGGCGCCGGCCAAAACCCGCCAGGGCCGCCAGGACCCGAAGACGACCAGGGCCAGCGCGATCCAGCCGCGTCCCGAGGTCATGCCCTCCATCCACATCGGCGTGTAGGAGAGCGACAGGAAAGCGCCCCCCAAGCCGGCGGCGGCGCCACCGAACAGCGTCGCCAGATAGCGCGTGCGAATAACCGGTAAACCAAGGGAGTGCGCCGATTCCGCGGACTCGCCGATAGCCCGCAAGGTCATGCCGGCGTGGGTCCGCTTGAGGAACCAGGCGGTGGCCGCGGTGAGACACACCGAGAGATAGACCAAGGCGTCCTGGCCGAACAGGATCGGGCCCAGCACCGGCAGATCGGACAGGCCGGACAGATGAAGCTTGGGCAGGGCGGGCACCGGCTGACCGACGAAGCCCGAGCCCAGCAAGGCGGACAATCCGATGCCGAAGATGGTCAGGGCCAGGCCGGTGGCCACCTGATTGGCCATCAGGGTCAGCGTGAGCAGGGCGAAGGCCAGCGCCAAGGCCGCACCGGCCGTGGCGGCGGCAAGGATGCCGAGGATGGGGCTGCCGGTCGATACCGTTACGGCGAATCCGGTCACGGCGCCCATCAGCATCATGCCTTCGACGCCGAGATTGAGCACGCCGGCTCGTTCGACCACCAACTCGCCGGTCGCGGCGAAGAGCAATGGTGTCGACGCGCTGATCACGGCGGCGGAGATATTGACGATGGACAGGGCGATCATGAGGATGTCGCCTCCCGTTGCGCCATCCGAATACGGTAGCGTGACAGGAAGTCGCAAGCCAGGAGGTAGAACAGCAACATGCCTTGGAATACTCCGGTTGCCGCTTGTGGAAGACGGTCTTCGACCTGGGCGATTTCGCCGCCGTTGTAGGAAATCGCCATCAGGAAGCCCGACGCGATGATGCCCAACGGATGAAGTCGGCCGAGGAAGGCGACGATGATGGCGGTAAAGCCATAGCCGGGTGTCAGATGCGGGACCAATTGACCGATGGGGCCCGCCACTTCGAACGTACCGGCCAGTCCGGCCAACCCTCCGCTCAAGAGCAATGAGAACCAGACGGTGCGGTTGCGGCTGAAGCCGGCGAAGCGGGCGGCGGCAGGCGCCAGACCCACGACCTTGATCTGAAAGCCGATGACGGTGCGGGCCATGACGACCCAAGCGCCGACGGCGACGGCCAAGGTTACGACGATGCCGATATGCATGCGCGTCCCTTCGAGGATCAGGGGCGCCAAGGCCGAATCGGTGAACATGCGCGTCTGCGGAAAATTGAAGCCGAGCGGATCGCGCCACGGGCCATAGACCAGGATTCCCAAGATCAGGGTGGCCACATAGGTCAACATCAGGCTGGTGAGGATCTCGCTGACTTCATAGCGGGTCTTCAGAAAGGCCGGAATGGCAGCATAAAGCATGCCGCCGACGATGCCAGCCAGGCACATCAGCGGCAGGATCCACAGGCCGGTCTCGTTCCAGAAGGCCAAGGCGATGCCACCGGCGCCGACGGCGCCCAGGGTCAACTGTCCCTCGGCGCCGATGTTCCACACATTGGCGCGAAAGCCGATGGCCAAGCCGCTGGCGATGAGGACCAAGGGGCCGGCTTTGACGCAAAGCTCCGACCAGCCGTAAAAGGTCAAGGTCGGCGAAATGAGGAAATGATAGAGGGTCTTGGCCGGAGCCAGGCCGAGAAAGAGGAACAAAAAATATCCGCTTGCCACCGTCAGCGCGACGGCGAGCACCGGTGTCGCGTAAATCACCGCTTGCGAGGCTTCTTGACGCGGTTCGACTTTAAACCACATTGCTCATGTCCTCGTGATCCAACCGCGCCTCGGTCTCCATGCCGTGCAACCCTCCCATCAACAGTCCGATCTGCTCGATCGACGCTTCCGCGGTGTCGATCGCCGGCGACAAGGTCCCCATATTGATCACGGCCAGGCGGTCGGTCACCACCAGCAATTCATCCAGATCCTGGGAAATCACCACAATGGCGGTGCCGCTTTGCGCCAAGCGGAACAATGCCTCATGAATGGCCGCCGCCGCTCCGGCGTCGACACCCCAGGTCGGCTGGGCGATCACCAAAACCTCGGGGCTTTGCAACACTTCGCGCCCGACGATGAATTTCTGGAGATTGCCGCCCGAAAGGGTTGCCGCGTTGGAATTGGGACCTCCCGCCTTGACCGCGAAGTCGCGAATGATGCGCGCCGCGTAATTTCGCGCGTCACGGATTTGGATGAAGCCTTGGGCAGCAAGCCCCATGCGATTTCTCGCCGTCAGCAAGGTGTTGGTCGCCAGGCTCATCTCGGGTACGGCGGCATGTCCGGTCCGTTCTTCCGGGACGGAGCACAGTCCTTTCATGCGCCGCTTTTCCGCTCCCAGATGGCCGATGGGTTTGCCGTCCAGGCGGATCGCCGAAGGTTGGCGCAGCGTCACCTCTCCGGCCAGGGCTTGCGCGAGTTCGTTTTGACCGTTGCCGGCGACGCCGGCGATCCCGAAGATTTCACCGACGCCGACTTCGAAGGAGATGCATTTGAGATCGATACCAAACGGCTGATTGCTGCGAAGTTCGAGAGTGTCGACGATCAGTCGCGGCTCCCTGCTGGTCACCGCCGCCCGGCGGGTCAGTTGTTTCAACTCGGCGCCGATCATCAGTTGCGCCATGCCGCGCGCTGTTTCGACGGCCGGATCGCATTCACCGACCACCCGGCCTCCGCGCAGCACCGTGGCATGATGGCAAAGATCTTTGATCTCTTGGAGTTTGTGGGAGATATAGAGGATCGAACAGCCTTCGTCGGACAGTTGCCGCAGGGTGACGAACAGTCGTTCGACTTCCTGCGGGGTCAGCACCGACGTCGGTTCGTCCATGATCAGCAGTTTCGGGTTCTGCAGCAGGCAACGGACGATTTCGACGCGTTGCCGCTCGCCCACCGACAGCGTGTGAATCTCGCGGCCGGGGTCGAGGGGGAGCCCGTATTTCTGCGACACCGTGACGATGCGGTCGGCCAACGCCTTGAGATCGGGAGCATTGTCCAACCCAAGCGCGATGTTCTCCAACACCGTCATGGCTTCGAAGAGCGAGAAATGCTGAAACACCATTCCGATGCCCTGGGCCCGGGCCCGGTGTGGACTGTCGATGGCGACCGGTTGGCCGTCCCAAAGGATCTGGCCTTCGTCGGCCTGCAAGACGCCATAAATGATTTTGACCAGCGTGCTTTTGCCGGCGCCGTTTTCGCCCAGCAGGGCATGCACCTGTCCCGGCGCTACCGAAAAACTGATGCCGTCGTTGGCGACCACAGTTTGGAAGCGCTTGCTGATCTCGTGGAGCGCGAGGCGTGGTGTCCGGCGTTCGTCATGCACTATGGATGCTCCCCAACAATTCCTCGCCTCGATGCCTTGCCGCCTTCAAAGCCGAGGTAAAATCTTGCGAATTTCATGCCAAAAAAAGAATATGACGTCAAAGCGCCGCTGCCAGGCGTGTGGCATGGCGGCGGTGGCGGCTTTTGAGCTCTTCCAGATCGAGGCCGGGAATTTGTCCGCCCTCGACGGTCCAGCGTCCGGCCGTCATCACATAATCGGCCCGATGGGCGCCGCACAGCACCAGGGCGGCCAAGGGATCGCCATGGCCCGAAAACCGGATTTCGTCGAGCGAGAACAAGGCCAGGTCGGCGGCTTTGCCGACGGCAAGGCTACCCAAATCGGGACGCCCGAGACAGGCTGCCGATCCTCGAGTCGCATAGCGAATCGCGTCTTTATGGCTGATGTGATCGGCGCCGTTGGCCAAGCGTTGCAACAAGAAGGCGGCGCGCACCTCCTGGATCAGGTTGGAGCCGTCGTTCGACGCCGACCCATCGACGCCAAGGCCGACCGGTGCGCCGGCGCGTTCCAGGGCGGGAGCCTGGCAAATCCCCGAGGCGAGGACCTGATTGCTGCTCGGGCAGTGGCAGATGCCGGTCCCCGCCTTGCCGAGACGGACGATTTCGGCGTCGGTGAAATGGATACCATGGGCCAGCCAAACCCGATCGGACAGCCAGCCGCAGCTTTCAAGATAATCGAGCGGCCGGCAGCCGAAGCGCGCTTGGCAGAAGGCGTTCTCATCTTCGGTCTCGGCCAGATGGGTGTGCAGGCGGACCCCCCGTTGTTCGGCCAGACGGGCCGTTTCGGTCATCAGGCGCGTGGTGACCGAAAAGGGCGAGCAGGGCGCCAAGGCGATCTGGATCATCGCGTCGGGACCAGACTGATGATAGCGCCCGATCAGCCGTTCGCAGTCGGCGAGGATGACGTCTTCGTCCTGGACCACGCTGTCGGGCGGCAAGCCGCCATCCTTGACCGACAGATTCATTGATCCACGGGTGAACACCCCCCGCAAGCCTAGGCGTTGCGCTTCCTCGATCTCGATCTCGATGGCGCGATCGAGGCCTGCCGGAAAGACGTAATGATGATCGGCGGCGGTTGTGCACCCCGACAGCATCAGTTCGGCCATCGCCACTTGGACACTGGCGCGCAAGGCGTCTTCGTCGAGGCCGGCCCAGATCGGATAAAGGGCCTGCAACCAGGAAAACAGGCTTTTGTCCAAGGCCGTCGGGAACGCGCGGGTGAGCGTCTGATAGAAGTGATGATGCGCATTGATCAGGCCGGGCAGCAGCACATGTCGGCCAGCCGGGAAGACGTCGTCGATTGTGTCCTGGGGTTCGGTTCCGGCGGCGACAAGGGCGATGATTCGACCGTTTTCGATCACCAGGCCCCGTTCCGCGCCGTCCGCCAGGATCGCCAGCGGATCCTTGATCCAAAGCTTCATTCGTTTCTTTCCATCGCGAACGCACCAGGGGCTATGTCAGTTTGTCCAAACGGTCAAGTTTTTCACGCTGAGAAATATTGGTAAAGAACCATTGTCGCCAGCATAAAGGTCACATGATAATGGGGGTCGCACATTCGAAAGATGGAACGTTATGAACGCCACCGAACGCTACCCCAATCTGCATGTCCTCGGCCACCCGCTGATCCTGCATAAACTCACGCATATGCGCGACTTGTCCACCTCGACCAAGACATTTCGCCAGCTCTTACGCGAGATTTCGCTGCTTATGGGCTATGAAATCACCCGCAATCTGCCGCTGAGCTATCAGCCGGTGCAGACCCCCTTGACCACCTTCGATGCGCCGGTGATCGCCGGCAAAAAACTTGCGATCGTGCCGATCCTGCGTGCTGGCGTTGGCATGGCCGAAGGCCTGCTGGAACTGTTGCCGTCGGCGCGTGTCGGCCATATCGGCGTCTATCGCGATCACGAGACCCACCGGCCGGTCGAGTATCTGGTGAAATTGCCGGAACCGGAGGGTCGGTTGTTCATTCTCACCGATCCGATGCTGGCCACCGGTTACAGCGCGGTCCATGCTGTCGATGTGTTGCTGCGGGCCGGTGTGACGACCAACAATATCCGTTTTCTGGCTCTGGTCGCCGCCCCCGAGGGTATCGACGTCTTTTTTCAACACCATCCCGATGTGCCGGTCTATGTGGCGGCTGTCGACGATCATTTGAACGAGAACGCCTATATCGTTCCCGGACTGGGCGATGCGGGGGACAGGCTGTTCGGTACGAAGTAGGAATGCTTAGGAAATGAGCAGGCATGGAGCTTCGCACCAGAGGAAAAACAATGCGTTAGTTTACAGCCTGCTGGTTTATGACGATCGGATAGGGTGTCTGCTTAACGAATGAGCGGAGTGTCGCCGAAAACATCGGCAAATCGGTCAGGAATTGTCCGTTAAGTCAGCTTCTGACTTTTCGGACAGTTTTTAGTGCA
>DATNIV010000163.1:0-2040 GCA_035604255.1 Telmatospirillum sp.
GCGGCGGCCCTCGACGCCTTGCTGCCCTGGGAGGCCAAGAAGAGCCTCGATCACCACGCCCCCACGCATATCACGGTGCCATCCGGTTCCCGCGTCGCCATCGACTACCAGTCGGGCGAACAACCGGTCCTGGCGGTTCGCCTGCAAGAGATGTTCGGCCTTGCCGATACGCCGATGATCGCCGGCGGACGAACCAAACTGACGCTCCATCTGCTCTCGCCGGCCCGCCGTCCGGTTCAGGTCACGCAAGATCTGGCAAGCTTCTGGGCCAACACTTATCGGCAGGTCAAAGCCGACCTGAAGAGCCGCTATCCCAAACATTACTGGCCGGATGATCCGATGCAGGCCGAACCGACGGCCAGGGCGAAACCACGGGGACGTTAATTCGGCCAGCGTTTGTGCAGCCACAGCCAGTGGTCGGGCCGTTCGCGGATCCAGGATTCGAGAAAGCCGTTCACTTGCGTCATCGCCGCCAGAACGTCCGTATGACGGTTGCCGCTGTCGTCGAAGAGAATCGGCGGATCGAACAGGATGCGGAACCGCGCCCCGTTCAGCCGCACGATATGCGCCGGCACCACCGGACATTTGTACTTCAGGGCAAAGGCGGCCAGGGCCGGCGCCGTCATCGATTCGATGCCGAAAAAGGGCACGGCGATCCCATCGTTCATTTTCTGATCGACCAGCATGCCGATGTGTTCGCCATGCCGCAGCTTGTCCAACGCCGCCCGGGCCCCGGCGGAGCCCTTGGGTATCAGTTCGACCCCATCATTGGCGCGACCGTGGGTGAACACCCAATTGACGTAAGGATTGTTGGCCGCCCGATAGATCAGATGCAACGGGATGCCATGGCGCGCGGCGAAGGGCCCCAGAATTTCCCAATTGCCAAAATGTCCGCTGAAAAAAAGGCCGGGCCGTCCGTCGTCGCGTAAGGCAGCGAAGTGCTCCATGCCTTCGATCTCGACACGCGCCCCGGGCCCATAGGTCAGTTCGGGAATATGCGGATATTCGCCGGCCGTGCGCCCGACATTGTCCCACATCCGTTTGAGGACGTCCTCGCGTTCGCTTTCCGACCAAGCGGGAAAAACACGGGTGAGGTTGCGCCGGGCGTGACGGGTGACCGGCAGATGATAGCCGATCGTCCGGCCGATCCAACCGCCAAGAGCCGAAGCGGCATCGATCGGCAAGGTGGCGAAAAGCTGATAGGTGATCCAAACAGCGACGGCTTCGAGCCGGAAGCCCAGATCCTTCCAGATCATTGCCGCGCAACTCCTTTCATGGCGGGACGCAGGAGATCGTGCAACGCATCCTCGTCGTCCCAGGTGACGACGATCTGCAGAACGCCGATGGACTCGCGCTGGTGAAACGGAATCCGCACAAGGTCCTTGGTCGTCGTGATCAGAGCCGCGGCGTGGGTTTCGGCAATGGTCAAAAGTTCGGCGATCTCGGAGGCCTGATAGGAATAATGGTCAGGGAAGGCATAGGCCTCGACCAGCTTGGCGCCTAAAGACTCCAAGGTCTTGAAGAATTTTTCAGGCCGGCCGATGCCGGCAAAAGCCACCACATCCTGGCCGGCCAAAGCGCTGGCTTCCGCCTCGGGTTCCAATTTGGCCCGCAAGATCGGTTTTCCGGCCGCCCGCACGCGCGCGCTGATCCCTGTCCGATCGTCGCCCAGAATAATCACCGCGCTGGCCCTGGCCAAAGCGCGGCCGATCGGTTCGCGCAAAGGTCCGGCCGGGATGCACCGGCCATTGCCGAAACCGACATGACCGTCGACAACGAGCAAGGAGATGTCTTTTTTCAGGGACGGATTCTGATAGCCGTCATCCATCACCAGACATGTGGCTCCCTTCGCCATCGCGCGCTTGGCGCCGGCGACGCGGTCTTTGGCGATCCAACAAGGAGCGACATCGGCCAAAAGCAGGGGTTCGTCGCCGACTTGGACGTGATTATGCTTCTTCAAATCGACCAACAAGGGGCCTTCTTCCTGCCCGCCATACCCCCGAGACAAGAAATGCAACCCCGGAAGATGCTCGGCGATCG
>DATNIV010000164.1:0-2274 GCA_035604255.1 Telmatospirillum sp.
ACCATCGGTCCCGTTCTCGGCGCATCCGTATCGTCAATGGAAATGAACTTGATCCGTTTCGAGCCGAGAACGGCCCCCAAACCACCACGGCCGGCACTCCGGATATGACTGTCGGGATCCTTCACCGAGATGTTGGCGGCGGCCATTTTCATTTCACCGGCCGGGCCGATGCCGATCACGCCGATCCGCTTCCCGCCACACCGATTTTCCACCGCTTCGACCAAGGCGAAATTGCCCAGACCGAGAAACTCCGTCTCTTTGCTGATGCGAACGCCGTCCTTGTCGATATGCAGGTTATACCAGGCATCGTCGCTCGGAACGCCTTCGATGATCAGAGCCTTGATGCCGATATTGCCGAGCAACCGGCCGGCGGTGCCTCCGACGTTACATTCCTTGATGGTACCGGTTAGAGGACTTTTCGACCCAACGGAGAGCCTTCCGGAACAGGCTGCGGCGGTGCCGCTGAGCAGACCGGGAGCGAACACCAGTTTGTTGCTCGGCCCAAGCGGATGACAGGTCGGCGGCACTTCCGTCGCCACCACCGTGGACGTCAAGGCACGCCCTCCGAACGCGGCCCAGGCTTCGGGGACCGGTTCGATCTTGACACTCATTTTCGCCATGTCGACGCGCAAAATCTTATCCACGGCCCTCTCCTCCTCATGCTTCGGCGGGCATCGCCACCGTCGGAAATCATAGGGCCGACCAGCGAAATGGGGAATTCGACTTTAGGACAAGAGATTAATGGGACAGCAGCACGGGAATGGTCATGTGATGGAGAATATGCCTTGTCGCTCCGCCAAGAATCAGTTCGCGCAGGCGTGATCGTCCGTAAGCCCCCATGACCAGCAAATCCACGCCGTCGTCGGCGGCTCGCGACAAAAGCATGCCACCGACCTCCAGGTCGGGCGCCCAAATGCTTTCACAGGTGGCGTTAACGCCATGTCGGGCCAAATGCAGACAGATATCGGCACCGGCGACGTCGCCATGCCCGGCCCGTCCCTCTTTCGGATTGACCGCCAATACCTTGACCCCCTTCGATCTGGACAGGATCGGCATGGCGTCTCCAACGGCGCGCTTGGCTTCGCGACTGGCATTCCAGGCGATAAGAACCCGTTCTCCAACCACCGCGTAATGTCCGACGGAGGGGACAACCAAGACCGGCACACCGGACTCAAGCGCCAGGTGATCGGCCAGATGACGATCGTTTCGCGGATCGTCGCCATCCACATCGGCTTGTCCGACAACGACAAGATCGGCATAACGCGCATGAAGGGCGACAAGGTCGAGGACGTCCCCCGTAACGTCGCGCCATTCCGAAACAATGCCGCTTCCGCCCACGGTTTGCTGAAAACATGACCGGGCCTTTGCCGCAGCCTCTTCGCTATATTGCTGCTGCAGCAGAGTTATCTGACCGCCACAATCGGGCACCATGTCGCCGGACACGGTCAGCTGCGGCCGGACATGCAGTCCGACCAGATGCGCGTCAAACCGTTCGGCCAAATTCACCGCCACCGCGAGTCGCGAAGCCGAGGATTTGGTATCGTCGACATAGACCAGCACATCCCTGAAAGCCATGGCGGAAACCCTTTCAATGAGTGTGTTGTTGATCCATCATCATATGGTCGTGATCATGTGAGGCGGCAGGTTCGCTGGCCCCGGCTTTCAGCACCGGCACCATGATCTCGACCGTACCGGCTTTGGCGAAATGCAGCGTCAGCGGCAAGCTATCGCCTTCCTTCAGCGGCGCCTTCAATCCCATCAGCATGATATGGCTGCCTCCCGGTTGAAGCACCGCTTTGCCGTCTCTCGGCACATCCAACCCATCCACGGCGCGCATTTTCATGACGTCCCCATCTTTGATGGTGACATGCAATTGGACGTCTGCGGCAAGCGGACTGCTAACCGTCATCAACTTATCGTCGGGACCTTCATTGCGGATGCTCAGAAACGCTCCCGCCGCACTCCCGGCAGAGGCGCGCGCCCAGGGGGTCTCGATGATCAATGAGCCCAGCTTCGTCTCGGAAGCATTGACGGAAACGGCAAACCCCAACAAGCACGCGACGAACAGAACAATCCATTTCATGACCAACCCCTCAAACGATGAGTCTCAACCGCAACATGACCGCCAACGTCAGTGTCCAAGGGCCATCCCCACTTGTCAATCGCGGCGGCGCATCAAAATTCAACCACTGGTCACGTCTGAATTTATGATTTTTCTCGATAGCATAAGCCAGGTAGCATACGCTTAAGCATAGATTCGCAGGGGGTGGGGAT
>DATNIV010000165.1:0-2273 GCA_035604255.1 Telmatospirillum sp.
AAATATGTGTCGTCGTTACTCGGGCGCCAATAATTGGAAAATCCAACCTGCGCCGCTCCGGAAACGCTTTCGATCCGATCGGCCGAGGTAAAGCTGGGGCCCGTCACCACCCGGGTCGGAACCGAGATGGCACTTGAGGACGCCGTTGCGCTTACTCTCGGACTACTGGACATGATGATATCAAAACGATCTAAATCATCTTATTAATATAATCTTAATGACCCCCTACAGCAAACCCCATGGAAGGTGAACAATGCCACACGTCCTGCTCTCGGTTTTTTGCACCGACCAAACGGGTCTGGTTGCCGCGATCACCGGACGTTTGTTCGAGATCGGCGCCAATCTGGGCGACACCAGTTTTGCCGTGTTGGGAGCCGCAGCGGAATTCACCGCCATTTGCAAGATTCCAGAGCATCTTGACGACCACCAGTTGCGAGATGCTCTTTCGGCGCTGCCCGAACTGAACGGCGCCACGGTGAGTGTGCGATCCTTCGGTCTCGATGCCCAGCACGGCCCCTCGGCGCAGATCACGCATGTGGTGTCGGTCAGCGGTGGCGATCGGCCGGGACTGATTGCCCGACTATCCGAGGTGTTCACGCAGTTCAAGGCGAACATCGTGCGTATGGACGCCCAGACCATGCCGGAAGCACATGGCGATCGCTACGTCACCCGTTTTGCCGTCAATATTCCGACGGCCAGTACGGATACGTGCATGAATACGGTCGCCAACACAGCCGAAGAGTTGGGGTTGACCTGTCATTGGGAAGACGCGGAAAAGTCTTAAGCGCCGGACGAGCGGACAGACGGCGAACGGGCCAAAACTTCATCGATCATCCGGCGCAGGACGACCGGCTGCACCGGCTTGTGAAGCACATTGTATCCGCTGGCTTTGGCCTGCCGCAATCGCTCTGGCGCCGTGTCGCCGGTCAGGATGATCGCCGGCAAAAGAGATTTAAGACAGGAGCGGATACGATTGATGGCATGCGCTCCGGTCGCGCCGCCTTGAAGCCGATAGTCGGCCAAAATCAAATCCGGGAGCCGGCCCTCTTTCGATAACGCCAGCAAGGCCTCGTCGCAACTTCTGGACGACAGCGCATAAAACCCCCAGCTTTCGAGCAAAAGATGGATACTTTCAAGAACGTCCGGCTCATCCTCGATGATGAGAATGGTCGAACAGCCATTCCGAATACCCAATGGCAATTGCTTCGGCTGGACCGTTGTCGCCGTCACCTTGGCCACCGGCAATTCGATCGAAAACATCGACCCCTTTTGCAATTCGGAGACGACATTGACCTCATGACCAAGCAATCGGGCAAGCCGATCAACGATGGCCAACCCCAATCCCAATCCCTGCCTGCGATCCCGCGCCGAATTGCCAAGTTGATGAAATTCCCGAAAGATCAGTTTCAGATGATTGCGCGGAATGCCGATACCGGTGTCCCACACCTCTATGAACAGTCGCCCCTTTCGGTGGCGACAGCCTAACAAAATGGCGCCCGTTTTCGTATAGCGAAGCGCATTGTTGAGAAGATTTCGTAAAATCCGCTCCAACAGAACAGGATCACTGCGAACCAGACTATGGGACGGCACCCAACGGAAGGACAGGCCGGCCTCGGCCGCCATCGGTTGAAATTCCGTCGCCAGCCGGGTCAGGAGAGGCGCCATATCGAATGACGCCAGAGCAGGAATAACCAGCCCGGCTTCCAGTTTCGACACGTCAAGCAGGCCATTCAGCAGTGTTTCCACGGCGCAGACCGAATCGTCGATCCGTTTGATCAATTGCCTATCTTCGGGAGCATGCGAGCGGTTGGAAAGAACCGCGACGAACATTGACAAGGCTTGCAACGGTTGCCGAAGATCATGACTCGCGGCGGCGAGAAAGCGGGACTTGGCGACATTGGCCTGTTCGGTCAATTCCTTGGCTTTGCGCAATTCCTCGCGGAGCCGCTGCTGCCCCCTATGGTCTCGCATGAAGACGAAATAATATCGTGGCTGCCCGGTTTGATCGCGCCAGACGAGCGCACGCTGCCACAAGGGAAAGACCTGACCCTCCGCATCTTTAGCGTCCAGCACGCCGTCCCATTCCCGCCCTTGCTCCAGCGACGGCAAGACGAAATGCCGGACGACATGCCGACCTTCTTCCGTATGAAGGTCCAGATAACCACGCCACTCTTTGCCATCCGGCGCACGGCCGAACAACTTCTGATGACTGGGGTTGACATAAATCGTCTCCCCCTCACAAGACAGAATAGCGACAGCATCGGAGGAAGTGT
>DATNIV010000166.1:0-3017 GCA_035604255.1 Telmatospirillum sp.
CATGATGCCCCAGACGGTGCCGAACAAACCGATGAACGGCGCCGTCGAGCCCACGGACGCGAGGAAGCCCATGCGCGCTTCCAATTGTTCCATTTCGCGCCCCAAGGTCACCGACATCACGCGATCAATGCGCTGCGGCAAACTGAGACGGACGACGTCGCGATCGGCCAGGCCTTTTGCCGCCGACCGCCGCCATTCGCGCATCGCCGCGACGAAAATCGACGACATCGGATCGAGCGGCCTTGAGCCGATGCGATCGTAAAGCTCTTCCAGCGAACCGCCGGACCAAAAGCTTTCCTCGAACTGATCGGCCCGGTGAACCAGGCTGCGCAGACGAAACCATTTGTCAAAAATGATCGCCCAGCACCAGAAGGATGTCATGACCAAGGCCGCCATGACGGTCTTGACGATAATGTCCGCCTGCATGAACAGGCTCCACATCGACAAATCGTTGGCCGCCTGGCCGGCAATGGCTGCAGTTTGCACGGGGTCCATGGCTCTAGTCCGCCTTTTCGGTAAGAAAGTCTTGCAGATCGCTACGTATGAGGGCGGGGATTCGCATCGCCCCGCCATCGGAATGCATGCATACCAGGCGAATGTCCAGCCGCACCAATTCCTGGTCGCCACGCCAAATTCGTTGGCTGACATGCATGCTGGCCCCGCCGATATGGGTGAGGTGAGAACGGACCTCCAGCAGATCATCGAGGCGCGCCGGACGACGATAGTCGACCGCGCAGCTGCGAACCGCGAAAAGCAGCCCGTAATCCCTCAACAACTGGTTATGATCCATGCCAAAAAGGCGCATCATTTCGGTTCGCGCCCGTTCAGCGAAATCCAGATAGGTCGAATGATAGACGACAAGGCCGGCATCCGTGTCGGCATAATACACACGTAGCGGAAAATGGTGGACCTTTCCAGCCATCACGCCGGACAACGCGGGCTCAGTCATCGCCGATTTCCCCGTTCGCCGCATCCGCATCGTCCAACAGGTCGAATTGGTCCGGCCGGCCGGCCGGCGTCAACCCCAGATGACGATACCCCGCCGCCGCAAGAATGCGACCGCGCGGCGTCCGTTGCAGAAAGCCCTGCTGCAACAAATAGGGTTCGATCACCTCTTCGATGGTGTCGCGCTGTTCCGAAAGAGCGGCGGCCAATGTCTCCACCCCCACCGGCCCACCGTTGTAATGCTCGGCGATGCAGGAAAGATAGCGACGGTCCATGGCATCCAAGCCCATTTGGTCAACGCCCAAACGGTTCAAGCCGCCGTCGGCGATGGCACTGTCGATCGGCAGCGTATCGGCGACCACGGCGAAGTCGCGGACCCGTCGGAGCAGGCGTCCGGCGACGCGTGGCGTTCCACGCGCCCGTCTAGCGATTTCGCGGGCGCCATCCTCGGTCATGGCGCAATCCAGCACGCGGGCGCCGCGACGAACGATCAGTTCCAGTTCCTCTGGGGTATAGAAATTCATCCGAAGCGGAATACCGAAACGCTCGCGCAAAGGCGTGGTGAGCAGTCCCGACCGGGTCGTGGCGCCGATCAAGGTAAAGGGAGCCAAATCAATCCGCACCGAGCGCGCCGCCGGGCCCTCGCCGATGATCAAATCAAGCTGGAAATCCTCCATCGCCGGATAGAGAACTTCCTCTATGGCAGGATTAAGGCGGTGGATTTCGTCGATAAACAAAACGTCACGCGGCTCGAGATTGGTCAATAACGCGGCCAAGTCCCCCGCCTTGGCTATGATCGGCCCCGATGTCGCGCGAAACCCAACCCCCAATTCGCGCGCGACGATTTGCGCGAGAGTCGTCTTGCCCAACCCGGGAGGGCCGAAGAACAAGGTGTGATCCAGAGCTTCCCCACGCGACCGCGCCGCCGAAATGAAGATGCGCAGATTGTCGCAGGCTTCTTTCTGACCAATGAAGTCGGCGAACGAGAGAGGGCGCAGACTGCCTTCGATCTCGCCTAATGCCGCTTCGGGGGCAACCACCCTGGGTTCGTTCACCGCGCCAGCTCCCGACCCAGTTCCCTGAGACCGTTCCGGATCAGAGCGCTGGCGGCAGCGCCCTCACCCAGGGCCTCGGCCGCCCTCAACACCGCGGCATGCGCCTCGATCCGCCGATAACCAAGATTGACCAGGGCGGATATGGCGTCTTCCAGAGGGCCGGACACCAATGGCGCCCCGGCGGCGACTTGACCTGCCGAAAAGGGCGTCAGAGCAATTTGTTCCACCTTGTCTTTCAACTCGGTAATCAGCCGCGCCGCCAATTTGGCGCCCACGCCTTGAGCACGGCTCAGCATTGCCTTGTCGCCAGCCGAGATCGCCCGCGACAGATCGTCCGGCTCCAACGCCGAAAGCATGGCCAACGCCACCTTGTTACCCACACCTTGAACGGTCAAAAGCAGGCGAAACCAGTCACGCTCGGAGGTCAGAGCAAAACCGAAAAGGTGAATATGGTCTTCCCGCACCTGGGTTTCGATGAACAATTGCGCCGCTTCGCCAATCCGCGGCAAGCGGGCCAGGGTCTTGGAGGAACAAAAAACCAGATAGCCAACACCACCGACATCGATCACCGCCCAGTCGTCGCCAACGGCGTCGACCAGCCCCTTCAATTTCGCGATCATGATGCCCTCTCCAACGCCGCCAGAATCCGCGTGGCGGTGCTGTGATGATGGGCATGGCAGATGGCAACCGCCAGGGCATCGGTCGCATCAGCCTGACTTGCCTGACAACCCGGCAACAATTGGCGAACCATCAGACCGACTTGATCCTTGTCGGCCCGGCCGGTCCCGACCAGGGACTGCTTGACCAGACGCGGCGCATATTCGGCAACCATCAGCCCGGAAAGACTGGCCGCCAGCAGCACGGCGCCACGGGCTTGACCGAGCTTCAAGGTCGAGGCGGGATTCTTGTTAACGAATGTCTCCTCGGCAGCGGCAGCATCCGGCCGCAATTCGGCGATCACCGCCAAAATACCCCGATGCAACTGAGCCAACCGTTCGGCCAAAGAGAGGCTGGCAT
>DATNIV010000167.1:0-4141 GCA_035604255.1 Telmatospirillum sp.
CTTTATATTGGATTTTTTGGCCCTGGTTCATGGCCAGGTATTGGTCCCGACGGAGGCACCAACGGCGGCCACATCGTCGCCACCGGCACCCCGGAAAAAATCGCACGTGTCGCCGAAAGCTACACCGGGCAATATCTGAAACCCTATCTGTCGAAAGCCCTGAAGCGGGCGTAAATAATCATTTTAAAAAGATTATTCCACCACAGAGACACAGAGGTCACAGAGGTCACAGAGATTTTTCATAGTATTACGGAAACCCGAAGCTTCACCTAAGAGGTAACGGGAGTTGTTCGACAACGTCTTTATTTATCCTCTGCGCTCTCTGTGTCTCTGTGGTTCATCTACCGAATTTAGGATCATTTTATCCGCAGATAGACGCAGATGAGCGCAGATTGAAAAGGTCCATGAATCTGCGACATCTGCGGATAAATGATTCTCTTTTCCTACGCCGCGCCGATAGCGCAAGTCGCTTCGGTGCCGGCGTCCCAGCCTTCCCACAGGAAGTCTTCGTGGATGCCGTCGGCGATCAGGCGGAAGGCGTAGGCCACCTGCTCTTCATAGAATTTGCAGAAAGCCCCCTTCTGTTTCATGCCGCCGTTCATTTCATGGGCTTCCGCCGGACAGGGCGAACCGCAGAAATGACGGATCAGGCAGCTATCGCAGCCCTCGATGTACTCGACCTTGCGATCGATGACCTTGCGAAAGGCCGGCGTTTCCAGGATTTCCGAGATCGGCTGGCGGAACAGATTTCCCCCGTTGAATTCCGGCAAACCGATGAATTCGCTGCAGGGAAACAGATCGCCGTTGGCCGCCAGAGCGAAGAAGCTCCGTCCACCGCCGCAAGGCGAGATGTCGCACATCAGACGCCTTGCCGTCGGCGCCATGATGGCGATCAGGATGTTGGCGAAATTCGCCACCACCAGTTTCCGTCCGGTTTCGCGATAAAGCGTGTGGGTGTGGTCCAACGCTTTGAGGAACGCCGCCGCGACATCCTCGTCGCTGCCGCGCAAGCCCCGCGCCCGCGGCTGCGTACAGCGAGTGACATTCAGCATGCAGGCCGGCACATGCCGCTCGTGAAGAAAGGACACCATCTCGGTCAGATGCGGCAGATTTTCCTCGGTCATCGTGCAGATCACGTTGAATCCCGGATAGCCGCGCAAACGATCGATGGCGCTGACCACGGCGTCATAGACCCCTTCGCCGCTCCAGCGCCGCCGCGTGCGGTCGGCGATCTCGGGCACCGGTCCGTCGAGCGACAGGCCGATCCCGACACCATGGCCGGTCAGGAAGGCGATGGCCGAATCGTCGAGCATCGTCGCATTGGTCTGCACACCGAAGCGAAAGCGGTCGGCAAAGGCTTCGATGCCGGCAAACATGGCGTCCCGCGCCAACAAGGGCTCGGCGCCATGGAAGATTACCTGCGGCAGGCGGTCTTCCGGCATGTGATTGCGGAAATAGCGATGCAGTTGTTCAAGGGAACCGAGCAGGGTTTCTTTGCTCATATGCTCGCCGGAGCGCCGCATCTCTTCCGGGATATAGCAATAGCCGCAGTTCAGATTGCAGCGTTCGGTCGGATTGAAATAGACCGCCGAGGGCTTCAGATGAAAGCGCAAGAGATCCATTTCGCGAGCGAAATCGTCGCGCTTGGCCAGAAAGGTTTCCGCCAATTCCCCGCCGGCCTGAACCGTCGCGGCCATCTCCTTGCGGACCAATCCCCAGAAAGCGGTGTCGGCATCGACCAGCGCGATATGGCTGTCATGACCGATATCGACCGGCATCAGAGAAGAAAGGGAAGCCCTTGCGGGCCCCCCTTTCGACGACGGGTGCGACTGCACCGTCATTGCTTTACCTGCTTGTCCATCAGAACATAATGAGACAGGCCGGTCCCTTCGGCGTCGCAGGTCTTCCGGATGGCGATGACGTCGGGCCGTGGGGAAGAAGCCTGTTTGGTCTTGTCGTCGTTAAGATTTTTCAACATGAACTCCGATGCACAATAGGGGCGTCGGCAGGCCGGCGGCCTGACCGAAACCCTTTCCATCGGATTTCGCCCCTTGGTTCATCAGATCCAGCAGGTCTTCTGGCTCTCGGATCAACCGTCGACTGACACCTTCCCGGTGGAGTGGTCCCCACCAGTGGTTGGCTTATCGCCTTGTCACCGACGTCCCCGATTACAGCGGCGGGACCGCCACGGAATTGCACCGTGTTCCGGAATACTGGATGGCTCTGGATAAGAGCGATCACTATGGTCTGTCAAGACCTTTAAAAATTTATGGTCTTTCTGGCGATATTTGCGCATAGCCGGCAAGCGCCGCTCGGGCTTAAGGGCCTGGTGCGGTTATTCGCTCCCAGGCCCTTAAACGAAACGACGATGCAGAGAAGGCCGTTAGGCCACGGCGCTGCCATAATGCGGATCGTAGACATAGGCCTTGATCAAGCCGAGCATGTCTTCCGGCCGTGATTTCGACGCCAGTCCACACCGGTAGGCCTCCTCGGCGATCGCCACGGCGATGTGGAGGGACACGGCGCGCGTGTTCGCCAACGATGGAAACAAGCTCCCCTGTTCAAGATCCGCCTCGCTGACCTGTGCCGCCAAAGCACGCGCGGCAGCCAGGAACATCGTCTCGGTGATGCGCGTGGCCCCGCAGGCGATCGCGCCAAGCCCGATCCCTGGGAAGATATAGGCATTGTTGCCCTGACGCGGGACAAAGGTTTTGTTGCCAAGGAGGACCGGCGGAAACGGGCTGCCGCAAGCGAACAGGGCACGTCCGTCGGTTCCTTGATAGGCCTGCTCCGCCGTGCACTCCGCCTTGGAGGTCGGATTGGACAGAGCGAACACGATGGGGCGTTCGTTGGTATCGGCCATCACGCGCAGAACCTCCGGCGTAAAGGCGCCGCTGACCGCCGCCGCGCCGATGATCGCTGTCGGTTTCAACGCCTTCACCGCCTCCAGGAAACTCGAGGCGGGCGCGTGATCGTGAGCATAAGGCAGTTTTTGTTCGTTCAGTCCCTCGCGGGACTTCACCACCAAGCCTTTGGAATCGACCAGCCAACACCGCCGACGCGCCTCCGCGGGGTCGAGGCCTTGAGCGACCATCGCCACGACGAGCAAGTCGGCCATTCCGGTCGCGGCCTCCCCGGCGCCAAGAAAGAGGATGGTTTCATCGGCAAGTGTCGTGCCCTTGACGCGAATCGCCGACAGCATCCCTGCCAAGGCGACGGAGGCGGTTCCCTGGATATCGTCGTTGAAGGTGCAGATTCGGTCGCGGTACTTCGCCAAAAGACGAAAGGCGTTGTGATTGGCGAAATCCTCGAACTGAATGATGACGTCCGGAAAGACCTCACGGGCAGCCGTAATAAACTCGTCAATGAATTCGTCGTAAGCCGGCCCGGTCACCCGATGGCGACGCAAGCCAACATAATAGGGATCGCTCAACAAGGTTTCGTTGTTGGTGCCCGCATCCAGCGTGATCGGCAGACAAATTGCCGGATCGACCCCCGCGCAGGCGGTGTAAAGAGATAACTTGCCGACCGGAATGCCCATGCCATTGGCGCCGAGGTCGCCGAGCCCGAGAATACGCTCTCCATCGGTGACGACGATGATGCCGACTTTACGCGGCCAGTTGCGCAGAATAGTGGCGATACGGCCGCGATCGTTGATGCTGATGAACATGCCGCGCGGCCGCTGGAAAATATGTCCAAACCTTTGGCAGACCAATCCCACCGTCGGCGTGTAGATCACCGGCATCATTTCATCGACATTGTCGCAGACGACGCGAAAGAACAGCGCCTCATTTCGATCATGCAAGGCGCTCAAAGAGACATATTTTTGAAGCGGATCGGCAAGATTGCGGAAATTCTCAAGAAACCGGGCCACTTGCTCGTCTTGGGTGTGAATATGCGGCGGCAACAGACCGCGCAGTCCAAGCGAGTCCCGCTCGGTTTCGGAGAAAGCCGTACCCTTGTTGTGCAGCGGATCGCAGAGCAATGCCATTCCCTGCGGAACGGCGTCTCGTTTTGTGCTCATCAATTCCTCATTTATAAAGAGTTGGAATAACTAAAGAATTCTTCTTTTGGACGCCCAGCATGATTGCACATATCTCCCCGCAAATATCCTCCTCCGTGTAACCTGGTGACCTGGATA
>DATNIV010000168.1:0-2691 GCA_035604255.1 Telmatospirillum sp.
TCCGTCGGCGAATGGCTCTGAAGGCCAGCACACAAAGCTGAATCCAAGGAAGGAATTGAGTTGTGACATCCAGAGACAAATACACCGGCGTATGGCCGGTCATGTTGACGCCGTTCGATGAGCGCCGAGAGATCGACTGGGCCTCTCTTGAAAAATTGATCGACTGGTATATCGCCGGCGGCGTGCATGGCTTGTTCGCCGCCTGCCAGTCGAGCGAGATGTTCTTCCTGAGCGATGCCGAAACGACCAAGCTGGTGCGTTTCGTCGTAGACTATGTGGCAGGACGCGTCCCGGTGGTGGCGTCGGGCCATACGGCGAACACGTTGAGCCACCAGATCGAGCAGATCGGCGCCGTCGCCGAAACCGGCGTCGACAGCGTCATTCTCATCAGCAACCGCCTCGCCATGCCAAGCGAAAGCGACGATGTCGTCCTCGGCAGCCTGTCTGCGATCACCACGCAAATCGCCAAAGACGTCACCTTCGGCATTTACGAATGCCCCTACCCCTACAAGCGCCTGCTGTCCGACTCCGTCGTCCGCTGGTGCGCCGCCAGCGGGCGCTTCACCTTCATCAAGGACACGTGCTGCAGCCTGGAGACGATCAAACGCCGTCTCTCGCTGGTGCAGGGATCGCCCTTGCATATCGCCAACGCCAATACGCAAACGTTGCTGGCGACGTTGCAGGCCGGGGCGCACGGCTTCAGCGGAGTCATGGCGAACTTCCATCCCGAATTGTATGTGTGGCTTTACGAGAATTGGTCGAAGTTCCCGGAAAAGGCCGAACGGCTTTCCAACTATCTCTCCGTCGCCGCGCTCAGCGAGGTCCTGACCTACCCGCTTTGCGCCAAAGATCATCAGGTCACGATCGGCAACTTCGCCACGGCGCTCTGCCGCGTCCGCGAAGCTGGAAGCTATTACACGTCCCACGAACAGTCGACCATCCGGCAAATGGTTGCATTGGGCGAAGACGTGAAACGGACGCTTGAAATTTCATAAATCTTGAAAGTCCGATATTGGCTGGGCGGCCCTCAATAAAAGAAAATACGCCCAGCCGATAACCCCGAGGAACGCACATGAATATCGTAATGGAAGAACGCAAGTTCTTGCTGACGGACGGTCATGCCCTGTTCAATAACTGTCACGCGTCAACGCTGGTGCGATTGCCGGATGGCGACGTGCTCTTCGCATTTTTCGCCGGCCTGCGGGAAGGCGAGGGTAACACCGCAATTTGGCTGACCCACTCCCGCGAAGGACAGTGGCAGACGCCACGGCGCGTCTTTGCCGAGACCGGCCTAGCCCATTGGAATCCGGTATTACATGCCAAAGGCCCGCGTCTCTGGATCTTCTACAAGGTTGGTCCGACGGTCCATGACTGGACGACCCGCAGCGCCTTCTCCGAAGACGCCGGCGAAAGCTGGTCGGTGCCACGCCCCCTGGTTTCCGGAGATCGCTCACCCCGCGGCCCCGTCAAAAACAAGCTGATCGTTCTGTCCAACGGGGAATGGCTCGCCCCCGGTTCGGTGGAAACCGAACACTATTGGGACGCTTTCGTCGACGCCTCTCCCGATGCCGGAGCAACCTGGCAACGCTACGATGTCCCCATCGAACATCATTCGAGTGATGCCAAAGCGTCGCATGCGACGTGGCAGGGGCTGAAGGCGGACGCCTTGTTGGAAACCGACCTCGATCGCGTTTTCAAATGGGATGGCGTGATTCAGCCGACCTTGTGGGAATCGACGCCTGGCCACGTGCATATGCTGCTCAGAAGCACGCGCGGACGGATCTATCGTAGCGATTCCCGCGATTTTGGACGGACATGGTTACCAGCCTACCCGACCAACTTGCCCAATAACAACAGCGGCATCGATCTCGTTTCAATGACAGATGGTCGTCTGGTTCTCGCCTTCAATCCGATCGAGGGAAATTGGGGCAGCCGCTCGCCCATCTCCTTGACCAGTTCCACCGACAATGGCGCGACCTGGTCCGAGCCTTTGCACATGGAAACCGAGGACGGCGAGTTCTCCTATCCGGCCATTGTCGCCCATGGCGACGAACTTCATGTCACATACACCTGGAACCGAAAGAACATTGTTTATCGTCGCATGACGGTAAAATGATGAAATCCATTACACCCCTCAATTCCAGAATGAAAACTGAATAATCACGGAGGAAAGAGTGAGCCATATATCTGTTAATGAAAAAATACAAAAACCAATATTATTAGATAAGAAAAAAATGATGACGGTCGTGTTTTCAAGCTTTATTGGAAACACCATAGAATTCTATGACTTCTTGGTATACGGCCTGGCCGCAGCGTTAGTGTTCGGAAAGATATTTTTCCCGAATTCCACACCGCTTGCCGCGACGCTGGCCTCGTTCGCCACCTTCGGCGTCGGGTTTGCCGCGCGCCCGCTCGGCGGCATCTTCTTCGGCCATCTTGGCGACACGGTTGGACGCAAGAAGACGCTCGTCATCACCCTCGTCGGCATGGGAACGGCGACTCTGTGCATCGGCTTGCTGCCGACCTACGACCAGATCGGCGTCTTCGCCCCCATGCTCCTGGTCGCACTCCGCTTTCTCCAGGGCTTCGCCGTCGGCGGCGAATGGGGCGGCGCCATGCTGATCGTCGTCGAGAATGCGCCACCAAACCGACGAGGCTTTCTCAGCGCCTGGCCTCAGACCGGCGGGGTTT
>DATNIV010000169.1:0-5022 GCA_035604255.1 Telmatospirillum sp.
TCCGTGGATTCAGCCAGTATGATGAACAAAGGCCTCGAATTGATCGAGGCCTATCATCTGTTTGGCTTGCCGGAGGACCGTATCGATATCCTGGTGCATCCGCAATCGGTGGTGCATAGCATGGTGTCTTATGTCGATGGCTCCGTGTTGGCCCAATTGGGGACGCCTGACATGCGGACGCCGATTTCCCTGGCCTTGGGCTGGCCGAAACGGATGGCTGTTCCGGGGCAGGCACTCGATCTCGCCCAGGTCGGCACATTGACCTTCGAGGCGCCGGATCCCATTCGCTTCCCGGCGTTGCGTCTGGCGCGGGACGTCCTGCGCAAAGGCGGTGCCGCGCCGACCATTCTCAACGCGGCCAATGAGGTTGCGGTGCAGGCTTTCCTCGATCGCAAAATAGGTTTCCTCGATATCGTTCGATTGGTTGAGCAGGTGGTGGCGACATTGGGCGATGCGCCTTTGAACTCTCTGGAGGACGTCCTTATATGCGATACCCAGGCGCGCCGGGTGGCCGGAGAATTGGTTGTCCGGATCACTCAATAGGCCAATGAGACCATGATGCATCTGCTTACCGGCTTTTGGGACTATGTCGTCATCTTTCTGCTGATTTTGACGGTCGTCGTCTTTGTCCATGAGCTGGGCCACTTTCTGGTTGCCCGGTGGGCCGGGGTCAGAGTTGACGTCTTTTCCATCGGTTTTGGCCCCGAGCTGTTCGGATTTACCGCCAAGTCGGGAACGCGGTGGAAATTCAGTCTCTTACCGCTCGGCGGCTATGTGAAAATGTTTGGCGATGCCGATGCCGCCAGCACGCCGGATCTTTCGACCTATCTTCAGCCGGAAGAGCAGGCCTACGCATTCCGCTACAAGAAATTGTACCAACGGGCCGCCATCGTGGCGGCCGGACCGTTGTCGAATTTCGTATTCGGCATCATCGTTCTGGCCGGCATGTTCATGATCTATGGTCAGCCCCGTACGGCGCCGGTGATCGGGCAAGTCCAGGCCGATAGCGCCGCGGCCGAAGCCGGTTTGCAAACCGGCGACAGGGTCCGCGAGGCGAATGGACAGGCCGTCGATCGTTTTCAGGATCTTCAGCGCATTGTCCGATTGACAGTTGGCGAGCCGGTATCGCTGACGATCGAACGTGCCGGTGAAACGCGCCAAGTGATCGCGACGCCGCGAATCACCGAGGTCAAAGACGTTTTCGGCAATGCGCACAAGACGCCGGTGTTGGGGATCGTCGCTGATCCGAACAGCACCGAAGTCGTGCATTACGCGCCGCTGCCGGCGTTGTGGGCCGCCACCCAGGAAACCGGGGACTTGGTTTCCTCCACAATGATCGGTTTGGGGCAGATGGTGTCGGGGCAAAGGGAGACCGACGAACTGGGTGGCCCTTTGCGAATCGCCAAGGGAGCCGGGCAAGCTGCACAGCTTGGGGTTGGAAGTGTTGTCTTCTACACCATCTTGTTGTCGATCAATCTTGGCCTGATTAATTTGTTCCCCGTTCCACTGCTCGACGGCGGTCATCTGTTGTTCTATGGTATTGAGGCCCTACAGGGACGGCCACTCGGGCCGAGGGCACAAGAATATGGTTTCCGCATTGGTTTGATTCTGGTATTCGCCTTGATGCTGTTTGCCACTCGTAACGATTTGGTCGACCTACGGGTTTGGGAATTCATCAAAGGTCTCGTATCCTGATGGCTGTTGATCTCTGAGAGGGTATTTTGAGCGGTTTTTTTCGCTTCTTGCTTACGGGTATGGTCGCTCTTTTTCTGACCACCATTTGCTCGTCGGTCTATGCCCAGGAAGGCGGTTCAATTCGCCAGATCATGGTGCAAGGCAATCAACGCGTTGAGGAAGAAACGGTTCGTTCCTACCTATCGGTGGCGGCCGGAGACAGCTTCGACGAGACAAAAATCGACAAGTCTCTGAAGAGCTTGTTCGCGACAGGCTTGTTCGCCGACGTGACGATCAGGCGTGAAGGCGATGCTTTGGTGGTGAGGTTGGTCGAAAATCCGATCATCAACCGCCTGGCCTTCGAGGGAAACAAGCGGGTCAAGACCGATCAGCTGCAAACCGAAGTGCAGATGAAGATCCGGGGTGTTTATACCCGGACCAAGGTGCAGAGCGACGTCAAGCGCATCCTCGATATCTATCGCCGCAACGGCCGATTCGCGGCGACGGTCGACCCGAAGATCATTGAATTGCCGCAGAACCGCGTCGATTTGGTCTTTGAGATCAATGAAGGGCCGCCGACCTATGTTCGGCGGATCAATTTCGTTGGAAACAAGATCTATAGCGACAGCAGCTTGCGCGAGAATTTGCAGACCAAGGAAGAGCGCTGGTATCGGTTCATGACGTCGGACGATACTTACGATCCGGATCGGGTGAATTACGACCGCGAATTGCTGCGTCGGTTTTATCTGAAAAACGGTTATGCGGATTTCCGAGTCGTCTCGACCGTGGCCGAATTGACCCCCGATCGCGAAAGCTTCTTCATCACCTACACCCTTGAGGAAGGCGAGCGCTATAAGCTGGGTAAGGTCAGCGTGAAAAGCGCCATCAAGGACCTGAAGGCAGAAGAACTGCAGCCGACGATTCAGGCGCTGGAAACCGGCGATTGGTACAACGCCGACGATGTCGAAAACACCATTCAAGCTTTGACCGACGCGGTCGGCACCAAAGGTTACGCCTTTGTCGATGTCAGGCCCGTCCTGAACCGTCATCGCGAGGACCACACCATCGACATTTTGTTTGATGTGCAGGAAGGTCCCCGCGTGTTCGTCGAACGCATCGATATTCAAGGCAACGTGCGCACCTTGGACAAAGTTGTGCGACGGGAGTTCCGCTTGGTTGAAGGCGACGCGTTCAATACGGCCAAGTTGCGTCGATCGCGCGAGCGCATCAAGGATCTGAATTTCTTCGAGAAAGCCGAAGTGACCAATGTGCCGTCCGATACCGCGGCGGATCGGACGGTCATCAAGGTCGATGTCACCGAGAAATCGACTGGCGAGTTGTCCTTTGGCGTTGGTTGGTCGACGGCGGTGGGCGCGTTGCTCAATGTCGGCGCCACGGAACGCAATCTCCTGGGACGAGGTCAGATCCTCAGCATTACGGCACAGTTGGCGCAAAAGCAGACGTCGGTCAATCTCGGGTTTACCGAGCCTTATTTCCTCGATCGTCATCTGTCGGCTGGTTTCGACCTGTTCGCCATCAACAACAGCAATCAGACCTATGTCACCTATGATCTGAGCACGGTTGGCTTCGATTTGCGGAGCGGCTGGGATTACAACGAATACCTGAGCCACAGTTGGAAATACACCGCCAGCGCTACGAATGTGAGCAATATCCAGGACGGCTCATCCCAGTACATTTATCAACAGCAGGGTACGAGCACTCTGTCGTCGATCGGGCACGGCCTTCTCTATGATCGGCGTGATAGCAAAATCGATCCGACCAGCGGTTATTTCCTCCGTGGCGGCAACGAATTTGCGGGGATCGGCGGGACCGAGCGTTTCGTTCGGAACAGTGTCGGCGCCGGGCAATATTTCAAATTGCTGGACCAGACCGTGCTGATGCTTTCGGCGAATGCCGGCGAGATGTTCAGTTGGGACGGCAGCGAGATCCGCATTAACCAGCGTTATTATCTGGGTGGCGACACCATGCGCGGCTTCAAGGATGCCGGTGTCAGTCCGCGTGACGCCACGACCAATGACGCCATCGGCGGCATGTGGGATGCCACCGGGACTGCGGAAATTCGGTTCCCCTTGGGGCTGCCCAAGGAGTTGGCGGTGCAGGGCAAGTTGTTCTCCGACGTAGGAACCATCGGTTCGACCGATCCGAAGGTGAACAAGGCTGGTGTTACGGAAACGTCGGCACCCCGGGCGTCGATCGGTACTGGTGTGGTCTGGCGTTCGCCGATGGGGCCGATCAACATTGATTTGGCTTTGCCGGTGCTCAAGCAAACGCATGACCAGATGCAAATCTTCCGGCTGAATTTTGGTACGAGGTTCTAAATATGTTTGTTTCGTCAATGTCACGACTGTTTGTCTGCAGCGGTTTGGTCGCTGGGATGGTGGCGTTCTCCCAGGCGCCGGCGTTTGCGCAGGCGGCGGGAGGAGGGGCTGCGCCCGTAGCGGCGGCCCCGGCGGCTATCCCAACGCCGGTGATTGCGATCATCGACGTTGATCAGATCTTGCAGGAATCGATCGCCGCCAAAGGCGTCCGGAGTCAAGCGGACAAATATCAGCAGACGTTCCAGTCGGAAATGACAAAGGAAGAAGCGGCGCTTCGGTCGACCCAGCAAGATATCGACCAGCAGCGCAAGACCTTGTCTCAGGAAGCTTTCGCCGAAAAGGCCCGCGCTTTTGATGCCAGTGTTGCCGAATTTCAAAGGAAGGGATTGGCACGCCGGCGGGCTTTCGATAAGTCTTTCAACACCGCGATGAGCCAAGTCCAACAGGGTATGTTGGAGGCTACCCAGCAGGTGGCGACCAATCATGGCGCGACGATGGTCTTGCCGCGGAGCCAGGTTGTCTTGTTCGATGACAAGATGAACCTGACCAAGGAAATCATCGCGGCCATGGATAGAAAAGTGTCGCACGTCGACTTTCCCGCACCTAAGGTGGAAGCGGAGAGCGACGCTCCGGCCGCCAGCGGCAAGAAGTCTAAATAGTCGATGGCCGATCCTCGTTTCTTCGCCAAGGCAGGCCCTTTCGCCTTGGCGGAGCTTGCCCGGTGGTGCGGTGCCGAACTGGCCGACGCCACCAATCCGGATGCGGTGTTGCATGATGTGGCGCCGCTCGACAAGGCTGGTCCGTCGGACCTCTCATTTCTCGACAACAAAAAATACGTCGAGGCTTTTACGGTGAGCCATGCCGGCGCCTGTCTGGTGCATCCCAGCTTGGCCGCCAGGGCGCCGGATGGAATGGCTCTGCTGCTATCCGACGATCCCTATCGTGCTTACGCTAAAGTGGCGGCGGCTTTCTATCCTCGGGCGCCGTTGGTGCCGGGCGTCGCTGTCGG